>JAUWBW010000109.1 GCA_030609665.1 Methanosarcinaceae archaeon
CATGCATGAGATGGCGCATTTGTTGTATCCCGACCATTCCAAAAGATTCTGGGATAAAGTCAATGAGTATAAGTATACTGAACGGGCGAGAGGGTTTTTGATATGCAAGGGGCTTGAAAAGGCAGATTGATCGTATTCTCGGTTGGTATGGTCAGGGGATTGTCTTTTGTGTATTTTTGTGGGTAAATGTAAACTTTGGATACTTATTTTTGCCACACCACCATATGGATATTGTACCAAGGATGACAGCCCCAATTGCCATAATAAGTGAAACTGTTGCATCATGGCTCCATTGTGATGCACTGGGGGCGTACATTAAAAATTGCAGCAATAAGCGAAGTTTAGCGGCGAGAACTTAAGTTCCTGATCAGATATTATTTTCGCAGCATCATTTAGAATTACTTATAATATATTTATTTATATATTCTATACGTATATAAAAATTACTTTTAACGATGTGAACAAACTGTGTATAATTGGATAAACATATAACTTGATATGGCAATCCTTTTGTATGAAATATTTGAAGTCAAATTCCAATCCATATAGTCTTGTGGATATTGCACCTACAATCTCGGAACTGCTTGATATCCCTATGGTGCCGCCTGATGGCAAGGTTATGCCTGAGGTAATCGAATATGCAACCACCCATGGCTGTCAAAAAGTGGTACTGATAATTGTTGACAGCCTTGGATATTCACTGTACCGATATTTCAGCGAAAGCGGCGGCATATTCCAGAATATACGGCAACTCGCAGGATCCGGCATGGTTCTACAATGTAGGTCAACAGCAGACCATACAACACCTGCAATTGCTTCCATATTCACAGGATACTTTCCAACCAAACATCACATCTATGCAACTGATGACATTTATGTGGAAAGGGCAAAGGATTCCAAAAACCCGAAGATCAAAACGATCCTTGAGTGGGCGCATGATGCCGGGCGCAGATCGGCAGTGGTCATAGAATCGCACGGTGCAGATACATTTTTGGATCGTGTTGGTAAAGTATCTGGTGTTCCGGATTCACAGGATATCATAGAATACGACAGCAAGATCACAGATGCAGCAGTTGAGGCACTCGAATCCAAACCTGATGTTCTGGCGGTGCATTTGAGGGCAATTGACAGGTATGCACACAGGGCGCAGACATGGGAAGAACTGAGGTATGCTGCCGGCACGGTGGATGTGAATATCGGGCGAATCGTGGAAAATGCAGAAAAAGGTACGCTGTTCATGATATGCGGCGACCATCCGATACACGCAGGTGAAAAATGGATGAGATCTGCTTCGAAAGCGTGGGTTGGGGAACGTCAAGATCAACTTGTAGCGTTGGTTGTTGGGGCTTGTTGATATGGTGTAGATATATGTTACCTGACCTGCATGACTATTCCAGATACTCCACTGTTGTCTTTGCAGATTTGTATAATTCCATAAGATCATGTACCTCTTCCGGCAGATCTGTGCTCACAGGCAGCCCCAGTTCAATTGCCTCTGCCGCAGATATCGGTGCTATGTGAACCATCTCACCACTGACCAGTTTGTTGACTATATTTTTTAGTTTATCCTCATCTTCTATGGAACCCGCAAGCAGTTCTAAAGCAACATCACATGTGAGTTTCATTGCCTTTTGCGATATATCACTCATTACGAACGTAATATCATTGGCTTCTGTTCCTTTCTGCGATGCGGCATATATCCACGAAGGTGCAGGAAACGTTCCGCGAATGAGATCCCCGACCTGAGGGTCGATCGGTCCAATTGCCGCTTCGCTGTCCATTATGATCTCATCTGCCGCAAGTGCGATTATCGTGCCGCCGGACATCGAATAATGCGGTATCATAACCCTTGTATGTCCTTTGTGATCCTTTAGCGCACGTGCGATCTGGATGCTGGCATGCATATGCCCGCCGGGCGTGTGTAGTATCAGGTCGATAGGACGGTCACCTGCTTTTCGAATGCCGCGAAGTATCTGTTCGGCATCCTCTATATCTATGAACTGGTATATCGGAACCCCGAACATCGATATCGCCTCTTTCCTGTGTATCATTGTCAATACTCTGGTGCCCCATTGCCGTTCCATATTGTTGATATGTGCAAGTCGCTTTCTCTTTACGGCTCGTATTTGTGACTGAGGATAGACAAATATATACAGAAAGAACAGCACAGCCAGAAATGTAAGTATGTTCATTATGGTAATTTCATTGATCGATATCAAACAACTTCCCCCATGATCACGCGTTATCTTCCGTGTTATCATATTGATATTATCTTATTGATAACTTTCCAATGGTCTTGCCATTATAGGGATTTCTAAAATAGCACTTATTTTGCAATATTAGATTATGTGTTTTCTACCTTAAAGATCAACCTCTTACCATCTGTATCTTTAACCTGTTTTTCATTGTTCATCCAGTTACAAAGATTTTCAATTCTCATTCGTTGTGCTTCATTTCTGATGGTTGCAAGTTCCACAGTTTTAGTTGAAGAATCCATCGTTATCTTCCCTGGAAGTCTGTAAAGAATTTTCTTTGCACGATTCACTTTCATAGGTTGACCATCAGAGGATATCCATTTTGTTAATTCGGAGTTAACATTAGCAACCGCTTCCTTAACAGCAATATTGAAAGTCGTAGACGCATTGTTAGCAACATAAAATGAATATGAAGCACTCTTTATATACTTGAGCATCATTTAGAAATCCTATACTACTCTTATGAGGTAAATGATATGTCTGAAACAAAAAATTTTGTGTTAAGAGATGCGAAGGGAAATGAACATGGTGTATTCACCGGGAAACAACCAAGACAGGCAGCTCTTAAAGCCGCAAACAAGGAAAAAGGTACAAAGTCCAAACCTGTGACCCTTAGACTGCGAGAGCGTGGAACCAAGAAAGTCCATGTTTTCAATGGATGGAAAGAGGTCGTTGATGCACCAAAGAATAAGCCTGCATGGATGGCTGATAAAGTCAACAAGCCCTTCGTGAAAAAAGTTTGTATCGAAAAACTCGAATGAGTTTAGATATTTTTACGTAATATTTGACCCATTGTGATAATGGGTCTGTACCTTTTTTATGGATCTCCCCAACATTGAGTGGGTAAGTATTAGACGGGATGAACAGGATTTACAGGATGGGGCGAGCCACTTGTGTCCTGTCAATCCTGTATATCCTGTCCATCAATTCAAGCAATGCGATTGCATATTTGGCGAGATATCCTAAAATAGTGATGTTACCCACACGATGTTAGAGATAACCTTTTTTTATCACTTCAAATTACTGTTTATTCGAATCTTCATTTTCTGAACATGTGTCGGGTGCAACAAACAACCCAGTCACCTCAGCAATTTTATCCGGTGTTCCCAAAAGGACAAGCACATCATCCGGACAAAGCCTTATACTCGCATCAGGATTGGAGGAAGTTTGCCCGCCTCGGCATGATGCTATCAGGGTGACGCCGTGTTTTTTCCTGAGTTCGACCTGTGCCAACGTTTTACCGGATACATACGAGCATTTTTCAACCCTGATCGTACTCACATCAAGATCGGATAGATTCAATTTCAGGTCACAGAAATCACTCGACTCGCGGGACAAATTGCGAAACATCTCGTAGCCATCAGCCCGTACTTCAGCCATGAAAGTCTCAATAATGTCCTTTGGTATGAGATATTTCTTAAGGACACGTACGAATATCTCAACAGATGTCTCAAATTCCTGCGGAACCACTTCATCTGCTCCAAGGTCATACAGAGGTCCCATTTCCTGAAGATATCGGGTCCGTGTGATCATGTGAAGTTTTGGGCTTAGCCGGCGGGCAGTCGATATGATCCTCCTTGTAGCAACAGGATCGGAAATACCAAGCACCATTACTCTTGCATCATTTATGTTCACATGTTTAAGAACTGCCTCTTGTGTCGCATCTCCATAGTAGATCAATTCATCTTTTGATCTTTCACTTAAGACAGTATCAGGATTCATTTCAATGATGACATATGGTATACCTGCAACACGTGCAGCCCGTGCTACATTTCGTCCGTTTATTCCAAAACCAACAACAACAAGATGGTCTTTGAGTTGTATCTTATCAGTTTGTCCATTCATCTTTACAGGATAAAGACCGGATTTCATTTTTTTTGGTAGCGGCAGTCGCATAACAGAATCTGCAATGTGAGGTGATGCGTGTATAATAAATGGCGTGGCTGCCATTGTGATGACAGATACTGCAAGGAAGAGTTGGTATGTGTCCCAAGTCAGCAAGCCGTATTCAATCCCGAATTTTGAAAGAATGAAGGAGAATTCTCCAACCTGCACAAGTGCCAGACTTACCATGATAGTAGTCCTGAGCGGATAGCCCAGTACAATGGTTGCTAATCCTGCGATGATCGCTTTTAATGAAATCACTCCCAATGCAATAACAACAATAAGTGCAGGCTGCTGGAAAAAGAAATTGATGTCCAACAACATGCCGATCGAAACGAAAAAGAAGCTCATGAAAACATCACGAAACGGCAGGATATTGCCAATTGCCTGATGGCCGTATTCGGATTCAGAGATGATAAGCCCTGCCAAAAATGCACCAAGAGCAAGGGAGAGTCCTGTACTGTATGTAAACAGCGCAACTGAAAAACAGATGAATATAATGCTAAGCAGGAAAAGTTCACTGTTACGTGTCTTGACAATCTGGTATAGTAGTTGTGGAACAATCCATCTGGCACCTGCGATTACCAGAAAGATCAGTAAGATTCCCATGGCAAGCAGGATGAGGGGCGATTCGCCGCCGTTTCCTGTGGCTCCTGCCAGTAAGGGCGTGACCAGTATCATTGGAACAATGATGACATCCTGAAAGATCAGGATAGCAAGTGTTATTCGCCCCTGTGGGCTGTCGATCTCAGCTCGTTCCTGAAGGAGTTTGAGGACAATGGCTGTACTGCTCAGGGCGAGTAGAAATCCTATGAAAATAGATTCGCCAGGGCTTCGTCCAAGATAGGTGGCTATCAGTGCAGCTGCCAGAAGTGTTACCAATACCTGGACTGATCCGCCAAGAAGCACCGCTTTTTTGATTTGCCACATATCTTTGAGTGACAATTCCATCCCAATCGTGAAAAGAAGCAACACAATCCCGATCTCTGCCAGAACTTCAATTTCAGCAACACTGCTTACCACCGCCAGCCCGTAAGGGCCTGCAAGCATACCTGTTAGCAGGAGACCTACTATCGAAGGTACACGAAATCTGTGGGAAATGAAAAGAATGGCAATAGCCAGTCCAAATATGATGATGATTTCATTTAGCAGTGATATTTCCATTAATTGTCTCCTTATTTAATAGTCTAAATAATTGAAATTTTTGTTGTAATATAATATTGTTTCTTCAAATACTATCTGGTCATGTTGCTGTTATGAGAATATATGATGGATTATTTAAACTTTGACCTCAATAATCAAGAATTAGAACAAAAGGGGTATTTTTGTTAGAGGATTTCGATAGAAGATTTCAATAGAAATCCTCGTTAGAAATCTTCGTTAGAAATCCTTATTAGAACTTAAATATCATATTAGCACTTACATTTCAGGGAAATCATAATGAAGAACATGTCTGAAAATTCAATGGATGAACTGGTGAAATGGGTCATCAGCGTTGACCGTCGTCTTGTACTTATGGAGACCATGAAAGGGCACACTGTGGTCAAGGCTTCTGATGTTGCCCATGAGACCAGCAGGTCAACACAAAATATCAGCCGCGCTCTCAAGGAACTTGCAGATAAAGACTTGATCGAGTGTTTAACTCCTGAAAAGACGACATGGAAAAAATATGTTCTAACAGGCAAGGGAAAGGCTGTTTTGAAAAAACTGGATAAGAAATATTTATAGTTGCAAGATTCATTAATGGTTAAAACATGGTCAGCAGGTGTGCGGGAGTTTTGGAGTGCTAAAGTTAAATGAAACAGTAATGAGGTGTTATTCACGAGTTGGTTCTATCTGTTTATGGCAATACTTTTTGAAGTAACAGGCACTACTTTCATGAAGTTGTCAGAGGGTTTCACAAAAACACTACCATCTATACTGATGGTCGTATTTTATGCGCTAAGTTTGGGTTTATTGACTCTTGCACTTAAAAAAATTGATGTCAGCATGGCGTATGCAATATGGGCGGGCATGGGGACGATGCTCATAGCGACAATTGGGATATTGTGGTTCAAGGAGCCTGTAAGTGCATTAAAGATAATATCACTGGGATTGGTCATTATAGGTGTGGTTGGTTTGCATCTTAGCGGTGGTGTGCATAATTGAATAATATCAGGTGAAACCGAAATGGTGAATCCATGAGGAACGACGAAGCGCAACTTGATTGTTTCGGCATGACCGGTTTTATTTCGAAGAGATTGACCAGGGGAATATTGGTCATTGCAGGATTTGTTTTCACAGGGCTGGGACTCATTGGAATATTTCTGCCTCTTCTACCCACAACTCCTTTTCTTTTACT
>JAUWBW010000165.1 GCA_030609665.1 Methanosarcinaceae archaeon
ATCCTGATCATAAACGAGATGACAGAGATCGAACTGCGCCAAAAGCCTGTCAGGGGGTACGAAAGCGCAGCAAGGGGAATCACTTATGAGGATATCGGCGGACTCGGAGATGAGATCCAGCGCGTGCGCGAGATGATCGAACTGCCGCTCAAGCATCCCGAAATATTCCAGCGACTCAACATCGAACCACCGAAAGGTATCATACTATATGGTCCGCCCGGCACAGGAAAGACCTTGATCGCAAAGGCTGTTGCAAATGAATCGGGTGCGAATTTCCTCTACATCGCGGGACCCGAGATCATGGGGAAATATTACGGTGAGAGTGAAGAGCGTATCCGTAAACTGTTCGAGGAAGCCACAGAAGATGCACCTTCCATTATTTTCATTGATGAGATCGACTCGATAGCACCAAAACGTGAAAATGTCACAGGTGAAGTGGAACGCAGGGTAGTTGCCCAACTTCTGACAATGCTTGATGGATTGGTCGAGCGCGGGCAAGTTGTTGTGATCGGCGCAACTAACCGCATTGATGCGATAGATCCTGCACTCCGAAGACCGGGCAGATTTGATCGTGAGATTGAGATCGGGGTCCCGGACAATACAGATCGGCTTGAAATATTGCAGATTCACACCAGAGGAATGCCTCTTGGGGAAGAAGTCGATCTTGAATACCTTTCAAATCATACACAGGGTTTTGTGGGTGCCGATCTTTTGTCATTGGTACAGGAAGCAGCAATGCGTTCCCTCCGAAGATTTTTACCGGATTTCGATCTTGATGAAGATATCCCACAGGAAAAACTGGAAGAGATCATCGTATCTGCGGGAGATTTCGAAAGTGCGCTGCGGGAGATCGAGCCCTCTGCCATGCGGGAAGTGCTGGTTGAGATCCCATCTGTCGATTGGAATGATGTGGGTGGACTTGACAATGTCAAACAGGAGATTGTTGAGGCTGTTGAATGGCCCATTAAAAGACCTGAAAAGTTTGTCGAAATGGGGATCAAACCTCCAAAAGGCATTCTGTTATTCGGTCCTCCGGGTACCGGAAAAACACTGGTCGCACAGGCTGTTGCGAACGAATCGAATGCGAATTTCATTAGCATAAAGGGACCTCAGATGCTTTCAAAATGGGTTGGGGAATCGGAAAAAGCAATCCGTGAAACGTTCAAGAAAGCCAGACAGGTGTCTCCATGTATCATATTCTTTGATGAGATCGATTCAATTGCACCGATGCGCAGCGCAACGTCAGAGGACGGAAAGGTGTCAGAGCGAGTTGTGAACCAACTCCTGACCGAACTTGACGGACTTGAGCCATTGAAAGAGATCGTTGTTATAGCTGCAACCAACCGACCCGACATTATCGACCCTGCACTTTTGCGGTCGGGGCGTTTTGACAGATTAGTTCTGGTGGGTCCACCTGCCCGTCAGGGAAGGATCAAGATATTCAAGATACATACAAAAGGTATTCCGCTTGCAGACGATGTCAATATTGAAACGCTTGCAGACATGACTGAAGGGTATGTTGGCGCTGATGTTGAATCCGTGTGCAGGGAAGCAGTTATGCTTGCACTTCGAAGTGACTTTGAGACTAATATCGTAACGATGGCACATTTCGAGGAAGCACTCAAAAAAGTGAGACCAACAATATCTGAGAACATGGTTGAGTATTATGAAAAAATGCAAGACCTGTTCAAAGGCGGTATACAGAGCGCAGAACCAAGTTCTTATATAGGATATAGGTAAAGATACGATTAATAACTATAATTTATGGAGTGATGAATATGTCAAAAGTGTTTGCAAAAAACCTATCAAGCAAGCAGGTTATGGCTACGGATGGGACCGAGCTGGGTGTATTGTTTAATATGGTGATGGATGTAAAGACCGGTAATCTGGTGGACTTACTTGTAAAACCTGATCTGGCACTCGATACATCAAAGTATCATACAGATGATCAATACATAATCGTGCCATTTGAAGCCGTACGTGCGATAAAAGATTATATCGTTGTGGATAAAACGCTTGCAAAAGGGCTACCTGCAGAAGTTATAGAAGCGATTGCATAAAGATAATTTTGGTTAAGTTAAATTTGGCAATTGAATTGAAGATGATTTGGGATGTATCTATATATAGCCCTTTGACTTCAAATATTCAATAGCCTCAACCGCACCATCACCAAAGGATGCCTTTGTCACATAATCGGCAGCCTTTTTAGCTTCAGCATCCCCATTTGCAACAGCGATTCCAAAACCTGCAAATTGGATCATTTCAGCGTCATTTACAGAATCTCCGATCGCAACAAAATCAGCTGGGGTCAAACCCATCATTTTTGCTATATTTCTTAAGCCTGTACCCTTGTTAATCTTATTGCTCTTGATATGGATCGCATACTTGGTATCGATGATCTCAACCTCAAAATCCTGAGACTTGAGCAAACTCTTGGCTTCTTCCATATCAAAATCCCTGCTAAGAGCGATCTCAGTTTTGCGATATTCAGGATCCAGCTTTGTCAATTTATAGTGCTGTGACAGGAACGTAAATGCTTTTTCACATTCCTCAATATTATTAGAAACAATGGGTGGTTTATCGTATCCGGTAAAAACCAATCCACCATTTTCAGCGATAACATAACTATTAAGACCTATCAACTTTGCAGCAGCCATTGCATAACAGGATATGTTGCCTGTTGCCAGCACAACGGGGATATTAAGGGTACGAAGCGTCTCTGCTGCCCGAAGATTCAAACGTCGGTCCTTGTGTGTGATCGTACCGTCAATATCCAGAACAATGGCTTTGAACTTCATACCCAATAGATTGCATCGCATGGATTAAACAATTGCCCTATATCCAATCCAATATCAGTGGTATTGTTGGTATTATTGGTATTATTGATCAACCAAACCTTCAGTCGTTACAGAGATTATAGCCTCTCCGTCAGGTAGATTTGGTGAGTCCACAAGACGTATGATCCTTTTGTCGCCTTTTGATTTCCTGAGATACAACCTGAATGTAGCGGTGTGTCCCAATATATGCCCGCCTATCGGTTTGGTAGGGTCTCCAAAGAATGCATCCGGTTTTGACATGACCTGATTCGTAACGACCACTGCTGAATTATAGAGGTCACCGAACCGCTGAAGTCCGTGCAGGTGCTTGTTGAGTTTCTGCTGTCTATCGGCAAGGGTACCCCTGCCCACATACTCTGCCCTGAAATGTGCTGTCAACGAATCCACGATCAATAATCGAACGGGTTTGTCGGTTTCCTTGAGTTCATTCGCGAGCTCCATTGCAGAGTCCACAAGAAGTATTTGATGATTTGAATTATATGCGCGTGCCACATGTATATTTCGAAGAAACTCCTCCGGATCGTAATCAACACCATCTCTTTCCGAAAGACCCTGTACCATCTGTTTGATCCGCTCAGGTCTGAATGTGTTTTCCGTATCGATCATTATTACAGACCCTCCCAATCCTCCCTGCTCCTTTGGGAGTTGAACATTAACAGCAAGCTGGTGTGCAACCTGGGTCTTTCCCGAACCGAACTCACCATACATCTCTGTGATCGACTGGCTCTCAATTCCCCCGCCCATCATCTCATCAAACTCAACACATCCGGTTGATAGTTTCCCGACAAGTTTCCTGCGCTCAAGGACCATATCCCCAGTCTCAAATCCGCCAATATCGGCAGACTGTCGCGCAGAATTGATGATCTTTGCTGCTGTTGATTCCCCAATCTCGGCAGTGTTCGCAAGTTCTGCAGGTGATGCGACCGCAACCGCTTCAATGGTATTGAACCCTGCTTCTTTCAATTTCTCTGCCGTTGCCGGACCAACACCCGGCAGTTCCTCTAATAATATTTCAGACATTTTTAGTAACTCCTCTCGGTGCACATGGTTAGTTTAGGTGCACATTTTATCAAGGCAATATAGTTTTGTGAGTATATATAATTGAGGCAAGCGGGGTGAAAGTATTCCATGTCAACCGATGCCGATGTTCATACCGGTGTAATATGAGAATGATTGAAGGATGGTTGACAAAACACTTATTTTACTTGACCCCTATTTCCAAGCATGTCAAAGGTCGCAGTAGGCGGAACATTCGAATATCTCCATGACGGTCACAAAGCCCTCATCAAAAAGGCTTTCGAACTTGCAGACGGAAATGAGGTTTATATAGGGTTGACCTCCAACGAAATGGCACGCCAGCGCAGTCGCGACGTGGACGATTGCCAGACACGCAAAGCTAATCTTTTGCAGTACATCGAAAGTCTCGATTTTCCGAATAAACAGTATACTCTTGTGGAACTGACAGACCCCTATGGCACTACCCTTACCGATGATTTTGATTACATCGTGGTATCACCCGAAACGCTTCCGGTTGCGCTTAAGATCAATGAATTGCGTGAGCGAGGTGGGCGCAGTCCGATCGCGATCGTCAATGTTGAATACGTGATGGCAGATGATGAGATGCCTATTTCCTCAACACGGATCGCATGTGGGGAGATCGATGAGCACGGGCATTTGAAGATTTAAATATGATAGGAAACTAAAACAAAACAACAAC
>JAUWBW010000227.1 GCA_030609665.1 Methanosarcinaceae archaeon
AACTTCTCACCCTCACTGGCAGATATCCAGTTCAGGTGCAACCTCTCAGGTTCAAGACCCAATTGTTGCAACATCTCTTCCAAAAACTCGAATCTCACCTGGGTCTTTTCATTACCGTTCACATAATGGCAATCCCCGATGTGACATCCGGTGACCAGCACCGCATCCGCACCTTCAAGGAAAGCATTGAACACATGCAATGGGTCGATCCTGCCTGAACACATGACCCTTATGACCCTTGTGGATGCAGGTTGCTGGAACCTTCCCATTCCTGCCGTATCCGCACCGCCATAACTGCACCAGTTACAGCAGAACGCCACGATCTTTGGAGTCCATTCCTGTTCTGTCATAATCACACCTCTCCATAAGCAAACACATTCTTAACCTGTGCCAGCAGCTGAACATTTTTGAAATGACTCTGCTCCAATGCACCTGTGGGACAGGCTGCCATACATGTACCACAACCCTTGCACAGGGCTGAGATGATCTTCAACTTATTATCTTCAAGTGATAATGCCTGGAAAGGACACATAGGTACGCAAATACCGCAACCCACACAAATATCTTCATTTACTTTCGCAGTAATACCCTCGGTCAGTGCCTTGCCCTGTGCCAGGAATCGTGTCGCACGGGCTGCACATGCACTGCCCTGGGAAATTGAATATGGGATATCCTTAGGTCCCTGGGTCATACCGCCAATAAAAATACCATCCAGTGTAGTATCAACCGGTTTCAACTTTGGATGTGCTTCCATCATGAACCCGTCCGCAGCCCGGCTCACCTTCAGGATCTGCCGCACTGTTTCAGTACTCTCCGGAGCCACTGCACCGACACTCAGCACCATCAGGTCAAGCTCCAGGTTTACAATCTCATTGGTCAGGGTATCCTCTATCCTGGCAATGATATTGTGATTGCCATTCTCATCCTCGGTAACCTCTGCAGGCCTGCCTCTCATGAATTTGATACCCATATTCCTTGCCCTGTTATAGAACTCCTCATACATCCTGAAAGGCGTTCTCATATCCATATACATAATATATACTTCCGTATCAGGATATTTTTCCCTGAGCAACTGGGCATTCTTCAAAGAAGCCATGCAACAAAAACTGGAACAATATATGTTGGAGTTCTTGTCCCGGCTTCCAACACACTGTACAAACCCTATTCTCTTTGGTGGCTTAACATCGCTTGGTCGCACTACTTTACCCATGGTAGGTCCGCTTGCATTGATAAGCCTCTCAAACTCCATGGTGGTTATCACATTATCGTACAGACCGAAACCAAATTCGTTCTTTGGTTCAGGATCGTACACATCAAAACCTGCAGATACTACAATAACACCTATATCAAGTTCAGAGAAAGTTTCCTTCTGATCCATATCAATAGCACCGCGCTCGCATGCTTTTATACATGCACCGCAGTTAATGCAATTTGCTTTATCCACCAGTGCCCGCAATGGCACTGCCTGGGGGAATGGGGTATAGATAGCCTTTCTGGTACCTATCCCTTCATTAAATTCAGTATATGGCACTTCTACCGGGCACGCCTCACTGCAAAGTCCACAGCCTGTACACTCATCTATATTGAGATACCTGGGCTTGTGTTTAATCTTTACCTTGAAATTACCAACGTAACCATCAACTTCCTCCACTTCGGAGTAACTCATAATCTCGATATTTTTATTCCTGGCAACTTCCACCATCTTAGGACCAAGGATACAGATACTGCAATCATTGGTCGGGAACGTCTTGTCAAGCTGTGCCATTTTGCCTCCAATGGAAGGTCCCTGTTCCACCAAGTACACTTTATGTCCCATATCAGCAATATCCAGTGCCGCCTGCATACCTGTGACACCGGCACCAATAACCATTGCCGCATCTGTCACCGGAACTTCACTTGATTCCAGGGGTTCCAGCTTCGCAGCCCTTGCCACGCCCATGCGAACAAGTTCCTTAGCTTTTTTTGTGGCATCTTCCTTTTCCCACATGTGTATCCAGCTGCAGTGTTCCCTGATGTTCACGAACTCGAACAAATAAGGATTCAATCCGGCCTCTTCCACACAGGCCCTGAAAATAGGTTCATGTGTCTTGGGCGTACATGATGCTACAAGCACACGGTTTAGGTTCATATCCTTAATCGCCTTCTTGATCTCCGCCTGTCCTGCATCACTGCAGGTATATTTGTTAACTACAGCTGTGGTGACATTCGGCATGGTGGATATATAGTCCGCCACTGCCTGGCAGTCAACCACGCCTCCAATATTCACACCACATTCGCAGATAAAAGCCCCAATCCTGAGTTCATCATCTCCTTCTCCCTGCTTATTTTCAGTTGTTGTTTCTTTTTGGGTCATATCGATCACTCCACCCTTTTATGTTTCAATGGACTCGGGCCAAGTGCCTTTATCTTTTCTACAAAATCGATCATCGTTTCCTGGAATTTCTTGCCTTCTGCGGCAGACACCCATTCAAGATGGAGCCTTCCACCAAGACCAAGACGTTCCAGTGCCTCCACCATATCCTTCATCCTTACATCAGTGTGCTCATTACCCTCAATATAATGGCAATCTCCTATGTGGCATCCTGTGACAAGAACACCATCCGCACCTTCTTTGAAAGCCTCTAAAATAAAGGTAGGTTCTATCCTGCTGCTGCACATCACGCGCACTATCCTGTTGTTTGCAGGGTACTGAAGGCGGGAAACACCTGCCAGGTCAGCACCTGCATAACTGCACCAGTTACAGCAGAACGTAAGTATATCCGGTTCAAAATCTGAATCTAAATCTAAATCTAAATCTGCCATCTATAATCCCTCCCCGTAAGCCTTGATCACAGCCATTATCTGTGATTCTGTGAAATGTCTGGAAGTAATA
>JAUWBW010000214.1 GCA_030609665.1 Methanosarcinaceae archaeon
CCCAAAATCCCGCGCGCAGCCAGCACGCCAGTCGCTGCCGCATTTATAATGTCCCTTGAAAGTCCGGCGCCGTCGCCTGCTGCGAACAGGTTCTTCACGCTCGTCTTCATATTGCGGTCAACCTGTACTTCCATTGCATAGAACTTGATCTCGGGTGCATACAACAGCGTAGAATCAGATGCAACACCTGGAATGATCTGGTTTAGCGTCTCCAGTCCTTCAATAATATCCATCACAATACGATGCGGCATAGCCATAGAAATATCACCGGGGGTCACATCCTTAAGCGTATTTACAACCGGATTTCGGGCAATGCGTTTCTCTGTCGAACGCCTGCCGCGCCGAAGGTCGCCCATCCTCTGGAGAACAGGTTTTCCGCCACCGATCGTTGTAGCCAGTTTTGCCACAGACCTTGCATACCTTGTTGTATTCTCGATCGGGTGTGTCAGTTCGATATGCACAAGGAACGCGAAATTCGTATTCTCGGATGCCGTATTGCGCATCGAATGACCATTCGTCGCAATGAAACCCTCATACTCTTCCTTCACCACAAACCCGTGTTCATTTGTACAGAACGTCCTGACGAAATCGTCATACCTTCGTGTCTGGATATGGAACTTGGGATCGCGATTGATCCGTGTCACAGGATCCATAATAATTGCCGGAACCTCCACACGAACACCGATATCGATCCCACCGTACTTTGCATCAATAGAATGCCGGTTCACAAGCTCATTGACCCATTCGCCACCAATCCTGCCCGGAGCAAGTATCGTATACCTTGACCTTATACTACGCCCATCCGCAAGCACAACCCCGCGGCATGTGCCATCCTCAACAACAAGGTCATCCACCTTTGTGTTCAGCAAGAACTCAACTCCCCTCGCATCCAGATCATGCTTAAAATTACCGATTACGATCGGCGCATTGTCAGAACCGATATGTCGCTGTTTGATCTCAATGAATCGCGCCCCAACGGACGCTGCCCTGCGTTTCAACTCCTCAATATCACTGCTCTTAGGATTGGACGCTTCCGTTGGCGCTCCATAATGCAGGAAAATATCATCCACATACTTGACAAGTTCCCATGCAGTATCCTTATCCCCTGTCAGTTCTGCAAGATCGCCGCCAATGTCTGGTCGCAGGTTCAATGTCCCGTCTGAAAATGTCCCCGCTCCCCCCACACCACACATAATATCGCACGGTACACAGTGCGTGCACAGGTTGACTGAATCCATTGGACATTTCCGACTATCAATATCCTTGCCGACATCGATCACCAGTATCGTAAGATCGTGACCTGTCAGTTCATTTGCGGCAAACATACCTGCCTGCCCTGCACCAATAATGACTACATCGTATTCATTCTCTGCAACATCCTTTTTTATACCCATAGGCACACCTCATACCAACTCGATGATCCATCGGTTACGTTAGCAATATAAAATGGGTGCTCTTAGGATAAAATCTTATCCAGTTGTCCAAGTGACGCGCCGAGTTTGATCTCCTGCGCGATCCTTTGACCTGTTGAAAGGTTTTCCTCAATATAATCAGAATACGGCGAGCCTGAAGGATATAGATTGGTACCTGCAACGATACGCGCAGATATCTCAAATACCTTGATCTCAAGGTCATCCGTAACAACAGTCTCAAGACAGAACGGACCTATCATGCCGCCAAATATCCCTAGCGACTCTTCAACTACTCTCTCACCAAGTGAAAAAATAAGCGGCAACAGTGATTCCCGTGCAATGAGCGGCACATTTCCTGTGACAACATAGGTCGGCAAGATTCCGGCAGATTCGAGTTCACGGGGGGATCCGAGTCTGAAAATCTCATCCGCATTGGATTCGACCCTTCGGTCCATGCTATGCATCTCAAGTGTCCCTGTGCTCAACTGGTATCCTTCTGTCCTTATAGGTGAATAGAAAAAATGAAGGTAATATCTTGTACCCACAATGAACTCCTGTATCGAGTATTTTTCATTTGGGTCAATATTCTCTTTGAAATCCTCATAGTTCTTAGCAACAAAGAAACCGCGCCCACCTTTTGCACCATGATACTTGACCATCACAGGACCTTTGATATCCTTTGGGTCAAGGATCTCATTTGGCATGTGGATTCCGGCACTTTCCAACCATTTTCGTTCCATATCCCGATCAGATTCCCACTCAAGAACTGCACGGTTCCCAAACGTCGGTACCGCAAGTTCTCCAAAATCATCAGTACCCATATACTCCACGAACGACCCATGAGGAATAACAATAGCGTTCTTCGCAACAAGTTCATCAACGATATTTGGAATATCCTTGTAACTGTCAACAACAATAAACTCATCCGGTTTTGCCTTTGGGAATGCATCGTAAAAACGCGGAGGGCTTTTTAAGCATATCCCGATCGTTCTTAAGCCTTCCTTGCGCGCCCCATGAAATATCTGGAGACTTGAGTGTGAACACACCGTCGCAATAGCCAGATTGTTAATATCATAGTTTTGAAGTATGTCCGAGATTTGCTCTTTAGTTATCATTATTTGACCCCAAAATTTTACATTATATTGTACGATTTGGTATTTAAGGTTACGGAATCACACCGAGTAAATTCGATAACTTCAATCAAATTCGAAGTTTACGCAAATATTATTAATCACCCGTCCCATATTTTGTTGTATGGAAAACAATGTTGATGAGAACAATGTCGATAACACCGAAAAAGTGCTTATCCTGCCGCTTAACGCAGATTCGAAGAAGATAACGCAGACACTCTCAAACGACACTGCGCTTAAGATCCTTGAACTTCTGGCACAACAGCCAATGTCGGCAACCGCAATTTCCGAAGAACTTAATCTGGCACTAACCACAATTAAATACAACCTGGATGCCCTGATCGAATCCGATCTCATAAAGGTCAACAAGACCAAATGGAGCAAAAAAGGGAGAGAGATCAAGATATATGAACCTGTTCAGAAATTGATCGTTGTCGTGCCCGGCGGCGGTAAATCTGATAAGTCATCGATAATCAGCATGCTGCAAAAGTATCTGGGAATGATCGGCGCGGCTGTTTTTGCATCGTTTGGTAT
>JAUWBW010000241.1 GCA_030609665.1 Methanosarcinaceae archaeon
CTTTGACGGATTTTTCGGCGGTGTCATCGATGGTGTCATCGATGCAGCCACTCAAAAGAATAATTAGAATCAGTATAAAAAATAATTTCGTTTTCATCTTTAAATCTCATAGAATCTTAAAAAAGAAAAAAGAAAGCAGTCAAAAGACTGCTTTACTCAATTTACGCTGTGTGGAATGGGCAGGACGCAGATACGACAGTGTCCTCTCCTGCGAGGAAACCGTGCTCTACCATAATCTCGACGCCATGGAACATAGCCATGTAATCGATGATCGTCTGCTCAGCCGTGTCCGGCTCTCCATACGTGGTGATAACCACAGGCGTGAACATCGGTCCGCCAAGACCTGTCACATATCCTGCACCGCCTGGCGCGTTCGTGGTGTCTGCTGTTCCGATCGCATCTGAGCCGGTGTTCGCAGCTGTGCCAAGATCCGTACTGTGATCGAGACCGAGAATTGTGATGTCCTTAGCTGCTATCCCTGCCCCTGGGTCCCCTTCCTGAGCAGCGACTGCATACATATAGTCCACGAAGCCGATTGCTTTCGGGTTGTCTATGACTGCATCGATCATCTCTTCAGGCGTGTTCACGAGCGTGTAGTCAGCACTAGCAGCCGCACCGATACCGATCTCCGTATTGAGCTTGGTGTTATTCTCTGCGCCACCCTGTACCCAGCCAGAGGCTGATGGTCCGTTGTGCAGATACAGAGAGAACATGCCCTGGATGGATGTGCCGTATACCTCGCCTGGAGGCGCGGTTCCTGCTCCACCTTCCCAGCCTGCTGCTGTCTCATGTTCTGGATCGAACGCATATACGACTGGTTCGTTGAAATCATATGGAGTACCGTTGTATGTTTTGGTGAAATTCGAATTACTTATGAAAAGACCCATCAACTCGGTATGGTTAACATTGATGAGTGACTCGTTCCCTTCTGCCATTCCTGCCAGAGTCGTATTACCCACGATTACAGCGATCGGCGCCTTCGCAATCACCTGATACTTCAGTTCAGGATACGCGCTCTTCTCGGCTGTGGTCGGGAATCTCCTTCCAATACCCATGTCGCATGCATCGTTTGGCATCGCGTACATCGCAAATCCGCAGCATTCCCTGAGGAAGCCGATGTTGATCTTCGGATATTCCACATTGAGTGCGGCAAGCATTGATCCTTCCGGAGCCTGCTCGCTCGTGACTGTAGCTCCTGCGTCCATCGGACCTGCCATCATCATGCTGACACCCGGTCCTCCGATGAATCTGACTTCGGCGGCTCCAAGTTCTCCGATCTTGGCTTCACCTGTGGTCTTCTCCTGTAGTTCTGTCTGGAGTGTTCCCACTCCAACTGCTCCTATTACGGAAACCACGATCAATACAAGGACCGCGATTACCGGACTTACGGCTTTTGCATCACTGAAAAAGCCTTTCGTTCCGTTCATGTGGGTTTTCACATTATTGAGAAAACCTTTCATTTTGTTCATATTATATTGTACCTCCTATTAAATAATCAGGTGCTGGGACGCATGGATGGAAAACATTTCTACACGTTACCAGCAATCCTGCACCTTAGTATACAGTTAGGTACATATAGATACATCTCTAATTAAGTTAGGATGAGAAATAAAACCTACATTTATTTGATGAATCTAACTGGATTAGGGAATAACGAAAATCCTAATATATTATGATTGCAAACCTGATCAAGAACATTCAAAACTTTGGAAGCGTGGTAGGTTGAGAGTTGATCTGATTTTGTGAACTTGCTTGGGTATTATGCGATGCGAGCTCGGGTGTTGAGTGCGGAGGGGTTCCGCTATGGCTGTTGAAATATATTATTTATGTGGTATTTTGAACCACAGAGAGCACAGAGAACGTCGGCTTCCAAGATCATCAGTATTTCGGGGCTTATAACCTTCACTTCCGTTGCGGCCTGGTATTCCATTCCCCCAGCTTCACATCGGCCTGTTACCGGGCCGGGTGTGGGGTTTAAGTTCTGAGGTGGTAGCTAGCCTTTCCTCAGGTTGGATTTTCACCAACTGGACAGTATGAATTTTGCTCGGCACTCCTGTGTCCTCTGTGGTTCATTTTCATTCCACGAAGAGACGAATAGGACGCGATGGCACGGATGTATAAATTCATGTCATCAGTTTGACCGTATCATTCGTGATTTGCATTCTCCTCATAAGAGATGGCTGTATGTTATCCTATATCAAAAACACAATATTTATAATACATTAATTAATACAATTTGCCTTATTCGTATGAATATATAAAAATAGCATTCTATTAAATAATAAAAACACTAAACTCAACTACTTCGATCAGCGATGTTGTGAGTCTGTGTCTACATCTACCCCGGTTTGTGTATAGGTAATGTATTTTTACCTTTTTATGAAAAATTATTGATGTTTCAAAGGTGATCTAATGAATAATCAACATGAAGTTTTAAAAAGAAGCACCCTGTTCGGTATCTGCTTTGCTGCGTTCCTTGTCGCATTTGCAGCAGTTCCCGCCCAGGCGCAGCAAACAACAGTCAGTTTAACTACTCCTGAACTTGTAAAAGGAAGCACGGTTTATGCTGCAGTAGAAATTGATAATGTTAACAACCTTGACGCAGGTCAGTTTGACCTATCGTTCAATCCGGATGTTCTGAAAGTTGTCAATGTTGAGGACGGGAGTATTGAGGGAACGAAGATACCGGTACAGTGGC
>JAUWBW010000247.1 GCA_030609665.1 Methanosarcinaceae archaeon
TTGATGGGAATTTGACAGGGGTTTGGGAATGAAATGGGAAATGTTGGCTGTTTGAAATTCATTTTCGATTACTCTAACAACAACCATTTCCACATCGGAACATACTCGATCTTGAACCCTTTCATCTCTTCTTCGCCTTCGAAATCGTCTGTGATTATGAGTCCTTTCGTTAATTTAAACTCCTTCATAGCTCGCACCAGTGATCTGACTTCCCGTTCCTTTGTCTCCAGATTGGTAACATCGTGGCAAACCTGAATCAATTGTACAACGTCCAAACCTTCCTTTACAACAAAATCAACTTCTCTTTGCTGGTAATCCTTCCAATAATATATCTCGATCTGTGGGTTGAATGATTGCCTTTTTTTCAATTCTACTGCTACGATGTTTTCCATGATCTTGCCAAGATTTTCCGAAAACCTGAAACCAATCGCATTTGACATTCCAACATCTGCCGAATAGATTTTTCTCTGTGCTTTTTCCTGTTCTTTGAATGAAAATGAGAATTTTTTGAGGAAAAATACAACATTTGCCGTTTCGAGATGATCTGAGAACCGTTCCACAGTTGTTAGAGGTATATTGAGAAAACCCGATATCTTATTGAAACTGATTGGAGATGATATATTTGTGAGGTAAAATTTTGCTATTGTTCTTATCTTTTCCCTTTCACGTATGTTGAACCTCTCGATGACATCTTTGACGATCAGAGTTTCAAAATAACTCAGAAGAATTCTCTGCTTATCCGAGGATTGCACCACTTCAGGAAAACCGCCGTATTCCCTGAACTCATCAAGCAATTGTTTTATTTCTATTCTGTGTGCAAGTATTTCAATTTCGTTTTCTACAGACATTTCGTTAAATGTCAAAAACTCTTTGAAAGAGAGTGGCTGCACAAAAAACATGATATGTCTGCCTGTCAAAAGTGTAGCAAGTTCCGCACTGAGTAATTTTGATGATGAACCTGATACGATTATCTTTGCTTCACCCCGCTCATGCACACCCCTTGCAAAACGCTCCCATTCCGGGATATTCTGTATCTCGTCCAAAAATATGAATGGGGTGCTTTTGGGTTTCACTTTTTCACGATACGTATTATAGATATCGATTAACAGGTCAAGGTTTCTTTGCCGGAAACGTTCATCCTCAAAGTTTACGATCAGGGTGTCAGCATTTTGCTGTCCAATCAGTTGTTTGGCAATCTGTCTTATAATAGTAGACTTTCCGCTTCGCCTGATTCCCGCGATGCAGATTATCTGGTTTGTTTTTGTTATAAGATTGACAAGGGTATCCAAGTATTCTTCTCTTGTTGTCCCCGTATCCACTTCTTTAGCCCAAAAATTCCAGTCTGAAAGAATTTCTATTATTTCGCTTTTCTGCATAATATATTCAATGTGGATCAAATATTTAAGTTTTTAGTTCACACGTGGGGTAAAATTTGATGTTTTTGATTCATATGTGGGTTAAAATTCAATGTTTTTAATTTACATGTGGATTAAAATTCAATGTTTTTGATTCACATGTGGGTTGAAAATCAATGTATTTACACGTATTAAGCACATCTACTTTTTTTATGATGTCGCAATGCGCCGCGCTCTTGCGCGGATAACAGCGTTCACTCACCCCGAACCTTGCGTCAACTTAACACTTTCCAACTCCCCATCAAAGAACACAAGCACCTCGATCTCCCCGCCTTTTTTGAACCGCCTCACCTCACGATCATATACTCCCTGCACATGCCTCAACCCCTCCTTCTTAAAACGATCCTCTACCGCATTTAAGAATACGATCTTCTGGTTGAGATATCCAGCCTCGTATTCCTTGATGTCTGCTGCGATCCTCTTGCACTCATCGTCGTTGATGTCTGTATGATAGTTCCCGTGCTCGTTCAAACCGCCTATCTGGCGCCACTCAAGGTTGCCATCCTCATCGGCTTCGTAGTGTAACATATATGGATACAACCTGCAAATGCTCGGGCGGGAGTCATATATCTCGCAGCGCCCATTGGTCAGGAATGTGCATGAACCGTCCGGCTTGGTTTTTAGTGCATAGCCTGACACATAGAACCTGCCGTTTTGGTCGCAAAACTCATAATATGGTGCCGGCACGATCACTGATGGATGACTCTTTTTCAGCAGAGCAGTGTCCTTGTCCAGCAAAAATACATGGTCGTTGAACTCATTCGTGCAGCAGCGCCCGCAGAGGTCGCATTCGAATCCGACCTCTTTGATGATGTTAATCAATTCTTCATCCGGATAGGCAAGCATACCCTCAAGTTCATTTTTGGTTTCAACCAATTGCGTTTCTATGGATGATTTAATAATGTTGGATACCTCCTGTGTAATTTTGTAGCCATATCGAACTTGTTTCATCAGATCAAAAACCGCAAGCGTACGGTGTGACCAAACAACAAGCATGGAGCGCGCGCGGTGCATCTCCAAATTCTCATCTTCCATGAAAATATTTCAGATATTCTTCGTTGGTCAAATATGGTTCACTTACCAGCCGCCTCAAAAACTGACACATGCTTGTCCCCACTTGCTCGTGGTAAT
>JAUWBW010000182.1 GCA_030609665.1 Methanosarcinaceae archaeon
GACACTAGAGAGAAATCATGCTGGAAAATATGATCCTTAATAGTCACCATTAGCACGAAGATCTAAGAACCCACTTGAACTACTTCAATCTGTGAGTCTTTTCCTCACATGGATGCTTTCCAGTTATGCAGAATTGTTCAAAATACTTGAGCCACTGAGGATATTCTGGCGCGGATTTCACAAAATTAACCAGATTTTTAACCTGTTTTGTCGTTATTTCATTCAGTTCATGCTCCATTGTACATGCATCCTTCTCTGCAATTTTTTCAGGCACTTTTATAATCTCCAGAAAAGCCTTAAGGGTATCGTGCCGGTCCTTTATGATCAAAGCAATCTCTCTTCCTTTTTCAGTCAGTGTTATGCCGTCGTATTTCCTGTATATAACAAAACCCATCTTATCAAGTTTCTTTACCATTTCAATAACGCTTGGAGGCTTGACATCCAGCGCGACTGCTATGTTCTTTATTTTGGCATATCCCTTATCTTCTGTGACATTGAGAATAGCTTCGAGATAGTCTTCACCTTTTCGAGTTAGCATATTTAATACCTAAGTAACTGAAAGCTTTTAATATTTTCATTGAAATTGATGAAGTCACAGAGTTCTCTAAGAAAGGAACTGTTCGCCCTTCAAGGTCAACGCATACATCTTTGTTTGCGAACCGCTTTCAGGGCCGCAGCATTTTTCGCACAGGTTCGAAGTCTGGCAAGAGCATTGCAACCCTGCTATTTCCAGATATCCAGCACTTGCCAGGAAATCGATCATCGCCATGAGAGTGGATATATTCATATCCAGCTCTCTGGCGAGCGCGTCGATAGTACCTCCTTTCACAACTCCTGATAGTACCTTCTTCATCGCAGTCATACTATTATCATCTTTATATCTCCTATTTCCTTTTGTAGATGTAATAGACCACCACGAGCGAGAATGGCAGCAATAACACTGCCGGCGCATAAGGCGGCGCATACGTTCCAATGAATCCATTGAATGTGTTGAACCACGTTCCATCTTCGCCGCCGGGTATTGATTCCGTGATCATCGCAAAGATATCGCATCCTGCCATGATCCAGATCAGTATGCTTCCCATCACGATCTTTGAAAACTGATGGATATCCTCAAAATTCCGGATGCCGGATAGATAGAAGAGTCCGGCAGACAGCACAATAAATCCGCCCCATCCTCCTCTGAACAGGTCACCTGGTATCTCAAGTATCCCGAAGGCGAAACTACCTGCTCCCATTGTGACCAGTATATCTGCGATGCCGAATGCCGTGGTGATGATGCCGAGTATGGCAAAGTAGATGGCAGCAATTGATCTCTCAGCCATTTACGCCACCCCCATCAGTATCCCTATCAGGTGTATTAAACCACCATAGAGGAAGACCACCGCAAAAAGAACAGCCAGAGCTCCTAACAGCTCTTTCGCCCCTTCCTTGATCATCATTGCAAACGTTGCCACGCACGGGAAGTATATCGAGACGAGTACTACTGCCGAGATCATCTGGTATGGCGTCATTTCGATCACGGACAGCTGTGCAACTGCAAGGTCTTTTCTTAAGAAAGCTGCGATCAATGGACCAGCAGTCGCCTCTGGTACGCCGAACCAGAGGACAAAGACCGGCGAGAGAACATTGCCAACCCAATCGATAAACCCTGCAAGATAAAGAACATTCACGATCCCGCAGCCGAGCAGGACGAAGGGAATCGCAACCTTAAAGAATCCTGCTATCCGACCCCACACCTTTTTCGTAAGATTGCTTAGCATCGGTTTTCTGTAGGGCGGTACATCGATCAAAAACTCAGGAGATTTCCCGGGAACGATCTTATTCAGGATGTAACCAAAAATGAAGTATCCTATGATCAGGTAGAGCAAAACCCAGCCCATCGTATCCGGGATCACTTCCTCCATGATTCCGATCTGGGCACCGCATGGAATGAAGATCGCAAGCAGCGTCATCATTATGAACCGCTGTTTTCTCGTTTCGAGAATTCTCGTTGCTGTTACGCCAGGTACATTGCATCCCAGGGAAAGGATCGTTGGCACGATCGCATACCCGTGCAGACCGATCTTGTGCAGCACGGTATCAATGAGCACAGCGAGTCTTGGCATGTATCCCATATCCTCCAGTAACGCAAGCATCAGGTAGAATATGAATATAGCAGGCAGGACAACGCCGATAGCAACGAAGAGCCCGGATGTTAGCATACCAAACGCCTCGAAACAGTTGTCTGCCAGAGGATCACCAACTATGATATAATACAACCATCCTCCTGCGCCAGGAAAAATATCCTGCATCCACGGGAGAAAATATCCATCAAACAGCTTGACCATGAATCCATCGGTGAACAGTGTTCCTGCGAATGAACCGAATATGCTCCAGAAAGCATACATGACCGCAATCGCAATGGGTACGCCTGTGAGCGGCTTGATCGTGAGTTCTCCGATCGCATCCTTTAAGGTATGCTTGTATTCTCCAAATGTAACGGTTTGTTTTGCTATCTTATCGATAATATCCCAGCGCTGATCAATAGTAAGTTTCATGTAAGGCCTCCCGTGTTCTTGATAATGTCGTCGATTTCAACGGGTTTAGCCTCTTTTAGCCTTAATGTGAGTTCCTTGATCCCTTCACCGCTGATCGCTACAGTCGGAACCACCGTAACGCCAAGGATCCTCTGAAGGTTATTGATATCGATCCGGATATTCTTATCAACTGCAGCATCCCACATATTGAGTGCGATCACCATTGGATATCCTTCCTCAAGAATTTCCAGTGCCAGATAGACCCCGCGTTCTATTTTGGATGCATCGATAACGCAGATCACCTTCACATCCTTGTTTTCGTGTAGCATTGCCACAGCAACCTCTTCTGCTTTATCCTTCGGATCGAGAGAGAACGTACCTGGTACATCTATCAGCTCGGCATCTTCACCACCAATCTTCATATATCCTTTCGTAAAGTCAACTGTGGTCCCTGGGTAGTTCGACTCGGTGACATTCGCCCCTGTCAAACGGTTGAAGAATACGCTTTTGCCCACATTCGGATGTCCCATCAGCAAGATTTTCACGATTTCATCTCCACAATGATCTTTTCTGCTACATCCAGTCCAAGGGAGGTGTTTGCCTCATCGACGACCACAACTACCGGACCCTTCACCGGCTGTTTTGTGATCATCTTGAGTCTTTTGCCAACCCTGATGCCCATTCCAGCCACCTTTTTTCGTAATGTTCCTTCAATGTCTGTTACGGTTCCTTCTTCTTCGTATTCCATCTCAGATAATTTCTTTTCCATTCGATCACACTCTGGTAACTCTTATTTTTTGTGCCATCCCACGCCCGATCGAAAGGACATTTCGATCAACTTCGATGGTTATCGGACCGTTGGAGGATATCACACGCACGATACTGCCCTCAGAGATTCCCCTGAGGTTCAGTTTCTGTCTGATCCCGTGACCTCCGCCAATATCTACAATTCTGGCGGGTTCATCCGATTTTATTTGTAAGAGATTCGTATCGTTTAAACGCATTTAGTTTCACCTTTTAAGATTGATCCATGCCATTTTTTAATGGTTTTTACATGCACGGAATTTGATTTAACTTAACTTATATTTAGGCACTCCTAATCTTAATAGAATTAGGTATGTTAATAACCTACCCTACTATTGTTAGGTAATTGAATAAAATCCGAAATTAATTAGATTTTTACAGGAAAACCGATATTTTTTGAGACATTTTTTGTTTCTCTCTAACATCATGTGGGTAACATCAATATTTTAGGATATATCGTCAGGTATGCAATCGCATTGCTTGAATCAATGGACAGGATGAACAAGATTGACAGGATACAAGTGGCTCGCTCCATCCTGTAAATCCTGTTCATCCCGTCTAATGTTTACCCACAGGATGTTAGAGAGAACCAAATTATTATTTGTTTATTTCATGATTTGGATCTAACCAAATGAGTTTAAATCTGTCTCCTCTTATAAATCCATGTACTCTAAATTTATCTGATACTCTTAAATGAAACATTTCCGTTTGTTCAG
>JAUWBW010000114.1 GCA_030609665.1 Methanosarcinaceae archaeon
ACCTTTTCCCTTGACACCGGTTGTCAATTTTTCGGTCAGGTACATCAATCCGCCACATTCCGCATAGATCGGTAACCCGGCGGCAGAAGCCTCTTTGATGTCATTTCGCATCGACTTATTCGCTTCCAGTTCAGCCGCAAACAGTTCAGGATAACCGCCACCGATGTAGAGTCCATCCACATCCGGCAGGTGTGTATCATGGATTGGACTAAAGTATTTGATATTCGCTCCTGCAAGTTCAAGCAGTTCGATATTATCATGATAATAGAAATTGAACGCCTCATCCAGTGCAACACCGATCGTTGGGCGGGTGCCGGTGTCTTTTAGTGAACGTGGCGTAAATATAGTGCTAGTACTTTTTGGTTTTTCCAGGGGTCTGGCACTTTTCGCTATCTCGATCACCCGGTCAATATCAATTCCTTTAGTGATTATATTCTCGATCGCACCTATCCGCTCATCAAAATCGTCCACCCGCCGCCGACCCTCAAGCGCGGGAACAAGTCCCAGATGCCGCATGGATATCTGCATTGAATTATCCCGTGGGATTATTCCTATAACAGGCAAACCGGTGTAGTGTTCAATAGCCTCTTTTGTCTTTTTGGCATGCCGTCCGCCACCGACATTGTTCAGGATGACCCCTGTGATATTCACATCAGGATCAAAGTTCTTGTAACCATTGACAAGAGCCGCAGCAGAGCGAGTTATACTTCTTGCATTGATAATGAGAATTACGGGACAATCGAGTTGTTTTGCCACCTGCGCAGTGCTTCCAAGGTCTGTAAAACTCTCAAACCCCTCATACAACCCTCGAACACCCTCAATTATCGCAATATCCGCGCCGCCGTCACCCTCACATGCGTGTGTATAAACATCAAGTACTGCGTTTTTGTCCATCAGGTACCCATCAATATTCCTGGCGCGTCGTCCTGTGATCTCGGAGTGGTAACTTGGGTCGATATAATCCAGCCCGACCTTGAACGGTTGCACATTGTACCCGCGCGCGATTAGTGCTGCAAGTATTCCGATAGTGATCGTTGTCTTTCCAGACGATGAGCGGTCTGCCGATAACAGCACGCGCGGGATTGATATGGTTTCGGTTGATGGCGGGTTTGTTTGTGTCATGTGTGTGGTAATATAGTTAAGTACCTAATATTTAGTTCATTCTAACATCGTATGGGTGACATCACTATCCCGGATATATCGCCAAATATGCAATGGCATTGCTTGAATTAATGGACAGGATGAACAGGATTGACAAGATACAAGTGGCTCGCCCCATCCTGTAAATCCTGTTCATCCTGTCTAATACTTATCGGCTCAATGTTGAGACAATCCTAATATTTGCAGATATCGATTATCGTGTAAGTTCGCGCAGCCTCTCATCATCAAGTGCATTTGCCATTACTGACTTGTTCCTTGACATGATCGCACGTGCAAGGTTACGGTATACCTGTGCGATCTCGGAATCAGGTGCTTTCTCCAACACTGAAAATCCGTCCCGTTCACAATCCTGGACGATCTGTTCCTTTGGAATAAATGCGATAAGTTCGCTTCCGATCTCCTCGGCAAATTTACCGACGATCTCTTCCTCTCGGCTGACATTGCGGGCATTGCAGATCACACCACTAAGCGGGGTGTTGATCTTGGACAGGCCGCGACAGATGTTGTTTGCCGCATACAGTGGCATATATTCACCGGATGTGAGCACATAAGCCTCACTGACCAGACCTTTCCTGATAGGTGCCACAAATCCTCCGCATACGATATCGCCTGGCACGTCATAGATGACAAGGTCACACTCTTCCTGCACCTTTGAGATCTTCTTAAGTTTCTGGATCGCCACAATGATCCCGCGTCCTGCGCATCCGATCCCTGGCTCAGGTCCGCCGACTTCTACACATTTGACGCCATTGTAACCTTCAAAGACCACATCATCCTCTGTGATATCAACACCGCTTCGTATGAGGTCAAGGATAGTTGGTATCCTTTTGCCGCCAAGCAGTGTGATGGATGAATCGCTTTTTGGGTCGCATCCGATGATCATGACCTTGTAACCCTCATCAGCACATGCGGCAGCAACGTTGGATGCCGTACTTGATTTGCCGATACCGCCTTTGCCGTATATTGCTATGATCTTCGGTTTTTTAGAATCGTTCATTTTATCATCCCTATTATCACTAATATAGGTCACTCTTCCTTTGCGACTTCACGCAATGTTGCACCGAACTCGGATTCCACAATGTTGTTAACTCCAAGTGTCTTTGGGTGCAGGTCGATCTCAACGATCACGTAATCGTGTCCCATTTCCTTCATAGGCAAGACCTGTCTCGGACCGTTGGTCACTGAAATAATTTCCATTCCCGAGATGCTTTCCATAGGAATTGCATGCGGAACTCCGGTTATAACCACGAAATCGTAATCACTGTACTTTTCCTCAATGAGTTTGCCGGCGATGTCACCTGCGATCGGGTACTCGTCCATTCCACCGATGATATGATGAATCCTGATACCGCGCTCATTGAAGTCATCCATAATGCACTTTGCATGATGGCGTACACGTGGAAGCCCAAGTGTGTCATCAATATTTGCCATGTTCACGATATTTGACTCAACACCGAGTTGTTTTGCGATCTCATTCACAGCAACCGTAATATCGGCAAACATGTATCCTGTTTCCTTTTTCGCGTTCATGATGGTTATGCCGCGCTTGCCTTCCTTCAAGAGATCGATGATATGCTGTGCAACCTTGTATTTCACATCACCGCGTGATGGTGCAAGATACTCCTTACTTGCTGCACCGTGGCGTTTCTCAACCATGGTCGCTTCTTCGAGCAGGACTTTCTGGCGGTCGAATTCTTTCTCAGTAATAATCCCTGAATCCAGTGCGGATTCGAGTGCGAACAGCACACCTTTGGTATTGTTTCGATACCCTGCATGTACTTCCACTTCAATGACAGGAACATCAAGGTTTGCTTCCAAAACAGCATCATGCAGTTCTTCCCCGATAATCATGCTCACGCATGTTCCGACGATACCAATGAGTTTCGGGTTGAACATCTCAGTAACTTTTTCCAAAAGCGCAACAAGTTCATCATGTCCGCCAAACACGAATCCATTTTCATCAAGAGATGTCGTGACTACGTGTATCCCGTCTTCTTCAAGCAGCCTTGCATGTTTGAAAGAACACCCGGGAGGTCCGTGCAGTATCGCAACATCGACATTCAGGTCACGCAATGTATAAAGTGCGGCAACAATTGAACTGGGACGCGGGTGTATGATCGAAATCTCTTTTTTTTCTTTCTCCATGTTATCTCCTCATTTTGGTACGCCGTATTATTTCTTATTTATTATAGTTATGTACATAATTTTTGAGATTTTTTAATTTATTCTGGATAAAATGAATCATGGCAAAGAAAATAAACCACAGAGAACACGGAGGACACAGAGAGTCGTTGTTTTTTCTCTGTGTCCCTCCGTGTCCTCTGTGGTTTTCCAAACCATTCCAGAAGATAATAAAAAGGCTCTAATTTTTCATTGTTTGGTTTTTAACTATAATTTTGATATTACTTTAATGTCTACCTAAAGCATTTGACACAGGATAATATCAGGTCATCTGTACCGGCAATTCCGGATGCAACCGACAGCCCCAGTGAAAGTGAATCTGCATAATGTGTATTTTTATGTTTGACCGCACGCATTCTCTCACCAACAAGGATAAGTTCATCGATATTTTTACCTTGCTGTTGCAGGAATCCAGATACATCTTCGGGGGGCAATCCTTCACACACCTGTGCGGCTTCTTCTCCAAGTACCATGATGATCCTGCCCTTTTTCTTAATTTGAATTGTATTTGCGTATGCAAGCGATTTTTCAGCGGATATTATATTCATTCCTGAATTGGAATTGTCGATCAATGTCTTGCCTTCAAATACCTGCTCGCACATTCTGCCGCTAAGACCTTCAAAGTCGGCCAATGTATTTCTGATGTCGTCGAGTTCGACACCCATTTCAAGTGCAGCAGTTGCGGCAGCAGCCATTGCGGTAGTATATGATCCCACATCGTAACCGGGCTGTGCGTTGGCGACAGACATCCAATTGCCGGAATTCATGATGATCGTATATTCGTCGAGTGTAAGGTTCACATCACCTGTACAATCTTTTGAATCGCTAAAGGTGACCGTTTTCACGGAATCATTCAGGGTACGACCTGTTGCTGCATCGTCTGTGCAATTTATGACTATTGTGCTGCCGGGTTTGGCATTGTCAAGCATCTGCATTTTTGCATCACTTGCCCATGCCGTTCCATTTGCGATCTTGTAGTCCTGTGTAAGCGTGGTCAGGATGCCGATGTCAGCATATCCTGTGCCGCCAATCGATACTTCAAATATGTATACGTCCGGTGCAATGTTGGGTTTGGAATTGGAATTGGAATTTGCTGATATGTATGATGCAGTCTTGTCCACTGCATGAAGGATGCTCCCGGGTGCAATGCTAAGTCCCTGATGTATCAGGGACGGTGTGTTATTCTCCCAGTATTCGAGTCCGCGGGTTGTGTGGAGTACAACACTCAATTTGCGTGACAGCATGTCAGCAAGAATTGATGCCGTACTTGTTTTTGCTTTTGTGCCTGTGATCTCGATGATCTTTGCACCTGCAATCGTCTTGTCGTGGGATAGTATCTCGCCAACGATCTTGTGATGTGTGACAATTTCCTTACCCATGTCGCGAGCCTGTTGCAACATCTCATAATTCCGGTCAAGATGTACGGGGGCAACGACTATGTCGAGATTATCGACAGGGATCGGGTCTTTTGATGTCCTGATATCAAAATTGTCCTGCAGGTCAGCAAGAATGGCAGGGTCTACAGTATTATATACGTCAATAGCGCTCACGTTGTAGCCGAGTTGTACCAATTTCTGTGCAATGATAATCCCGCCGTGTGTCAGGTCAAGCACAGCGGCGTTATTTTGACCTGTAGCCATGTTCTGTTAATTTGTTTTAGTATATATTTTATAAATATATAGTGCAAGTTAATTCGACCGGAGGGATAATTTTCTCGCGTTAATTTCCGGTTTACAATGCTTCCTGTGCTCTTTTGAACACAAGGTCAGCGATCAACTCGTCACCGCCAAGAGGCTTTCCGTACACGATCGTGACGTTATTGCCATCAAGTTGGATACTTGTCTTCTCACTACCTTCTTCAAGACCGAGTATTTTTGGTATATCCTTTGTGATATGTACACCGGATGCAAGAAATACCGGAACTGCTGCAATGGTTGTAACGCCTGTGCCTGCAAATGATGCAAGTGCATCCTCAATACTTGGCTCGTTCATGTTCATGAATCCGACCTTTACAACAACATCCGTGTGTTTGCCTGCGATATTATTGGCAACACTTTCTACGATCTCTTTGTTGTATGGAAGTTTACTGCCGTGTCCAATTGCTAATACTCCTAATTTTTCACTCATATTGATACCTCATTGTTATGTTGATTTCAGTAGCACAAAGACAATTGGTTGTGTTACCATCGTTGGTTTTACTGTAATGGTTATTAGATTTAACACTTTTGAGTCATTGCCTGAGACAAAAATATAACTTAACTATTAATGATACTTGGATGTTGACGCGACACTGGTGCCCATCACAAAAACGAAGTTGTCAATCAGTGTCAAGGGCTAAGGGAGGAAAGTTGCTATTGGGGATAAGGGCAGCCTTTCAAATGTACGTCGTCCTAATATTAAATATGCTTTCCAGAAAAACCGAAGACTATCTTGAAGCAATTCTAAACATCACCGATAAAATTCACCCTCCACTGCCAACGAGATCAGAGGACTGGTCACAGGTTTTTGTTCCTTCTGATTATTGTTTATGGGATTAACAGGCATGAATTTACTGCAATGAAAGTCTTACCCACACGGAGTAGCGAAGAGGCAAAATAATTAATTCGTTATGAGTAGGCTTGGGCCTGCAGTTAATTGGTAACGGAGGGGTGCGCCTGCGTGGTTTAATTGTTTTGGATCTCCTCAACATTGAGTGGGTAAATATTAGACGGGATTTACAGGATTTACAGGATGGGCGAGCCACTTGTATCCTGTCAATCCTGTTCATCCTGTCCATTTATTCAAGCAATGCGATTCCATATTTGACGACATATCCCACAATAGTGATATTACCCACACAATGTTAAAGAGAACATTGTTTTTAGTTTCAGATAGA
>JAUWBW010000187.1 GCA_030609665.1 Methanosarcinaceae archaeon
GATAAGGTGCAGTGCCCGTTTGAAATATTCACTGTCCTTGCCCCACAGATTTGCAAAATCCACAACAGCATCGTCCATGCTGCTGTAAGCACGGATCTGGAGGTTCCACATCATCTTCTTGAGATCCCTCGCGAGCGGGCGGGTTGAGTTCTTTGCAGCAAATAATACCGCTCGCTCCATATTGGGAACGAGTTTCATTGCCATTACGATATAACTCAAAACCTCCGGGATATCGCCAAGTGACTGCACTTTCATCAATTTTGCATGTATCTTTATGTACTCGCTTAGGTACACAAGCACAATGACAGGGATCGCCACCGTGAAAACAGCGATCATAACCAATACATTGGATTCGAAAGTTGTAATCTGGAACAGCAGCACATCCATAAGCAGTGCCACCACAAGTGCACCTAGTGCACCAACGTACGAGAACAAGGCTGTCTCGAACGGTTCCACATCAAAACCGGTAAAACTTAAGGCATCCTTGTATTCCTGACTCACCGCCTGCTCGGACTTTTTGGCGAATGCATCGACATCCCCAACAAGCCATCTAAACATTACAATATTGCGGGATGTGAACTTACAAGCCCTCAAGTACCAATTCCCATTGTAGTCATTCTCCAACCTGTCTCACCCCCTCATTTAGACGATATCATGTACCCTGACGAAAAGTCATCAAACCACTCGGACCATCGGTTGTAAATATTCTGGTAATCAGGTCCATGCGAGTTTGTTTTTTCGTCATCCATGAACAGCCAGAACATGTTATTTGACATACTCACAACATCGGCTTCCACAAGTGCCGGATTGATTAGCCCTGCCTCAGCCATTCTTCCCTTTATCTTTGCCCGCATCCTGATGTTACGTGATGCGGCATCGATCGAGATTCCCCATTTTTTTGCAACCTTGCCTATCAACTCTGACTGGCCGCGGTCTAAAATATCTGTGGAAACAAGTGAATCTATTGATGCATCGAATGAGAGAATGTCAGTGAACACTTCTGTGTGATCTGCACCATCATCCCATGTACTGTTGACCTCTGAGACTTGAACCACCCTTTTTGTTTTTGTCATGCTGCCGCCCAGTCTGGTATTGGAACATACGACAACGGCGTCCGTGCCTTTGAACGATGCCGACGGCACGCCAAGGGTGTGAACTATTCGCTCATAGACCGCTTTTGTTGACGCACCGTGTATCGTGCCGATGACAGAGTTTCCAGCGGTTCCGATCTGCATTGCTTCATACAGCACTGCAACTTCAGGACCCCTCACCTCACCTATCACAAGGGAAGAGTTTCCGAGCCGAAGCGCTGCACGCAAGGCAACATCGGGCGCTATCTCCACACTTGATTTGATGATAGCGGATTGTGAGTTCATGCCCTGCACTTTCCAGCCGAGTTGCTGGAGGTCACTGATCGGTATCTCGCGCGTGTCCTCGATAGTCAGTATCCGGTATTTTTGCGGTATTTCGAGGAGCATGGCGCAGAGCAGTGATGTTTTTCCTGCACCCACATCTCCTGCAACAAGCACGGACGACTGCCCATCCATCATAAAACTCAATAGGCCCGCAGCCAGTGGAGTGATCGATCCAGTGTTTATCAACCTTGGAAGCGTCCATGGGGTGCGTGCGTGTTTACGAAACGCATACGCCAGCCCATTGGCGCTGAGTGGGTCACCGATAACCGAGACCCGCACCCCGTAATCCTTCAGTTCCATCTCAAGCACAGGCGTTGCTTCTCCAAACGGGCGACCACTAATGGCACGGAACCTTGACACCATGGAATCGAGATCATCCTGGGACAGGAATATGTTGGTTGCGCATTCGTCGCCATCCATTACCACGTGCACAGGATTCAGGTCGGCAGGGGCGTTGATGTAAACATCTGTTACTCGCTCGTCGGAGAGCAGGTCTTCAAGTATCCCCAATCCTGTGGTGTATTTTGCCAGCAGGTCGGAATATGTGTTTATCTGGAATGGGGTCAGCGCAATATTATGCACACGCGCATCGTCTACCAGCATCTGTTTCCCCATGCGCCTGAAGTATTCCCTTGAATTTGAAGGATCCGCGAAGTTCAGATCGGCAGGGCGGTGGCGTATCATCTTTTTGCGCACCCTCTCGATGAGTTTCAGTTCCGGTGGCTTTAGATTATATTCCAGAGGCGTTATGACATACAGTTTTTCGGGTCTGTCCGTGAGTTCGTATATCGACACCTCCAGACTCCGCCCATCATTGTGCCTGACATCATAGCATTCCAGAAATGTCGTGTTTTCGGGAGGTTCGGTATAGATGCGTGATGTCGAGAATGCAGGTCTGACATGGGATTTAACATGTTTGTCATAGTCAAATGTGGTTGTGTCAGGGTTGAGGGAGAGGTTAAGATCTAAGTTCATAAAACTGCTTTTGAGTCCTGATGCCGTATCTCCCATCTCATCCAAAATTGCAGCGAATTCCTCAACACAGTTGATACATTCGGGATTGTCCGATCGATCGGTTGGTTGAAGTTCTGCCGGATCGACCGACTGCATGAGAGAATGATATGCCTTTACAGGATCTTTTCGGGCAATTTCGATGATAGAATCGATCAACTCTTTTCGCTTGTCCACACACTCCTGCCGCATGGGCTGTGTGCAGTCGCCTGCGGCGACTTCCACACTGCTGTAAGAGTTCAGGTAGTCCTGGAATCGCGCGAACGCATAGAGCAGTTTGAGGTCACTGCCCTCATAATCCCTCTCATATAGATGGGATAGCACGACCCTGTCAACAAGGGGTTCTGCCAGAAGAATTGAAAAAATATTCCTGCGACACGTTTCATTGTTCAATGTCGAGTCGCTGTCACAATCCCTGCAATTTATGAGTATTGACTTTTGGTTCTTGGTGTGCTTTGCTTTGTATGTGCACAATTTTTGTTCGTTGTCGTTTCGCTTGAATAATGAAAATGGAAATTTTGTTTTTCGCACCACGTTTTTCTGCCCATCCATAAATTTTTGTGGTACTATTGGTGTTAACTACTAAAACATTCCGATGTTGTTTTGGGATGAGAGAAGTTGAAAAATGTCCTGATGGAGTTATTGATGTATATCATAGAAGAAATGCTAGCGAGGGAATTAATAACTATATGAAAGAACATTTTGGATTGGAGACACATATAAAATGAAAAATACCAATGGATTTGGGTAAGAGTTGGTATCCACCTTTACTGGGTTTGATGTTATAGAAAAGATTAAATGTAGAACAACCTTTAACTTAAAATTAATCGTAATTTCAACCTTAACAAATAGAGGTGCATTTATTCATATTAATATAGAACCTATTGGCATAATCAAAAAAGCCGGTAAATATTCAGAAATATTGATATATTCTGATTTTGAGCAAATCGTCAAAAACACGGTCTCTCAACTTGGCAAGAATATTGAAAGCAGTCAAAACCTGCTGATAATTCACAAGAACAATGACCAAAAAGATGGTCATCAGGTACAAGTGACAAAAACAGCACTCATTAAACGCGCGGGAAATGTGCTTAAAGTGGGAAAGATTGAGGCAAACGAAGACTCAGTCATTGATGTCAGACTTGACATCGATGAATCGATAACATCTCATTGAATCATTCCTCCCTGCCGCTATACGGTGAGGAAGGAGCTTCCGGTTTTCATTCTCCCAACCAACGTCAGTGAGTCCACAGGTTTTATCCGTAGTTCCCAGGGACTAAGATATTGATCTTAATTATGGAAATCGCCACATTGTCATTACAAAAATCGATTCAGGAGAGTACATTTATAATTGACCACGTGACAATACAAATTTCATGTTGAAAAACAAAAGATGGTTTTGACATAAAAATCCAAATGGCATTCAAGAGATCACCAAAAGCCTATTTAAGTATGCAACTATTCTGCCTGCCATGTCAAAACCTGTTTATCTTGGAGAAATGCTCCTGCACTGGTGCAAGTCCTGCAATGT
>JAUWBW010000246.1 GCA_030609665.1 Methanosarcinaceae archaeon
ATGACGGGCGGTGGAAAACTCACATGGCGCGTGGATTGGCCTGCAAGATGGGGAATTTTAGGCGTTTCAGTCGAACCTTTCGGCAAAGACCATGCATCCAGAGGTGGCTCATACGACACCGGAAAGAGAATATCCAAAGAAATATACGGATACGAAGCACCCCACCCGATCGTATACGAATGGATAATGCTCGGGAAGAAAGGCGCAATGTCATCCTCGACAGGCGTGGTGGTCTCAATATCCGATATGCTCAAAGTGGTACCTCCTGAGGTGTTGCGGTATCTCATCATCAGGACAAAGCCTGAAAAACATATCCAGTTCGACCCTGCACTACCCCTTCTTACACTTATTGACGAGTACGAGAGATTACACTACAAGGCAGAGCCGACAGAATATGACAATACTGTGGTTAGACTATCACACGCAAGCGGTATCTGCCACACGGATATCCCATTCAAGCACATGGTCACTATCCATCAAGTAGCACGCGGGGATATTGACAGGATCATGAGCATAGTTGCACGTGCAGGTTACAATACGGATAACGAAAAATGCATACGGGAACTTACGGAAAACGTAGGCAACTGGCTTGAGATGTACGCTCCTCCGATGGTAAAGTTCAGTGTGCAGGATGATGTTCCGGTTCACTCGGCTACGCTTTCGGACATGCAAAAAGCATTCCTTGGTGCGTTCTCGGATATCATTGATGAGAGCGGGGAACTTACAGGTGAGGATTATCACAACCTTGTGTACTCTGCAAAGAACGAAGGAAGCGATATTCATTCCGCGATTGTAAAATCACTCGGAATTGGGGCGGATGAGCTGGAAGTGAATCCAAAGGATATGTTCAAAGCCATCTATATCTCAGTCCTTGGACAGCCGTCGGGTCCAAAAGCAGGTTGGTTCCTATCATCCCTGGAAAAGGATTTCCTGATCAAACGCTTCAAGGACGCATCAACCTATCAACCATAACCTGTCCATTTATGACAACTCGCCCCACTCCAAGATCACAAGTGTCCGCATGGGAGCAGGAATACATCCATGTGACATGGGGCGGACCAAGGTCGATTCAGGCTGTGCGTAACATCCTGCCACAAGGCAGCCGTATACTTGATGCCGGATGCGGCAACGGGCGATATCTTCTTCCACTGTCACGGCATTACCATGCCGTCGGGATAGACATCTCCAAAATCGCACTTGTGGCTTCCAGAACATATCTTTGGAAGAGCGGGCAGCATAGCGAACACTTAGTATCAAGTGTCACCGCACTTCCTTTTGATGATGATTCCTTTGACGGTATCGTCTGTTATGGGGTCTTGCAGCATCTTTTTGCAAACGACAGGCGCACGGCAGTTGGCGAATTCAAGCGAGTGCTCTCCCCGGGTGGATTCCTGTTCTTTGAAGCGTTCGGAGCAGGTGATATGCGATATGGCGGAACAGAGGTCGAACCCCACACATTCCTGCGCAAGAGCGGACTCATATACCATTATTTTACAATAGAAGAAGTAGAATATCTTCTAGGAGATTTTGAAATAATAGAGCTTGAAGACGTCAGATCACAAAAAAGTTTCAGGGGAAAATTATACCCCCGACATATGGTAAAAGGGATTCTACGGTTGCGTTAGAACGCAATTCCAAGATACTTTAGCAGTAGAATTAAGATCGCACCGAATGCGCCAGAAAATGCGCATGTCAGTATCACGATCCAACTATATGCGATCCCAAGTCCAAGCACAACATTTCCCACTACAAGGATAACAAGACCTACAATGGTATTGATTATCATTTTCTTGACCGTTTTTAACAACTTATAGAGAATTAGTGCTGCAATTATCGCAAACACAAAAACCCACATTTCAGGTATATCTATCATATTGATCACATTAATATTAAAATCGGCAGTATTTAATCATTGCTGCGAGGTTTGAACTTTTCCAACAGAACCAACGAAACCTGAAATTATATTTTCAAGTTGCTCAAGGTTATCGTATTCTTCAACACTCATGTCCATATCCGAATTTCCAAGCAACATTGCAGAAACATTTGCATCCGGTTTGTGAACACACAGGACAGGCAATCCCATTCCTAACCCACTGCATATCTCATAACCAACACCTATCGAGGGAATTGTGACCTCGGCTATCAGACAATCACTCATTTTAAGCAAGCCGATATCGCGATCATATATCTGCTGCTCGCTCATCTTTGCTTCCTTTCCCTCAAGTTCAGAATCAGCCACATGCCAGCTCAATACATCTGCCCCATTGCTTCTCAAAAACTTACAGATATGCTGGTACGTAGGAAGCATCTTCCGCCCGCCACGAATGGAACCGGAAAGAAAGACTTTCATGTTACTCCTCTGAAATAATGACCTTTGGTGGATTCTCCAGTCAGGCTTTTGCATGTCGCAATGTTCTTTCCGCTTTTTTCAAAACACCCATCAACCGCATCCCTGTACAATCGTGTAATCGTTTCAACACCCACATCATCAATAGTTCCTGCATCGATCCTGATACTTGAAACACCTGCTTCAACGATCTTTGGAATGTCATCAA
>JAUWBW010000232.1 GCA_030609665.1 Methanosarcinaceae archaeon
TCTCGCTATTTCCTTATTAATGGCTCACCGCACTTCGACCAGTATGATATTTGCCCCAAAGAAGAAAATGAATCCGGTTTAATAAGATCGGCAGAACTTAACATGAACTCTATCCAGATAGGGGCAGTGAAAAGTTACGTCAAGTTTTCCCACCATCTTGCAGCCGGAGAGACAAAAACAATATATTACTGGATCGCAGCAGGGAAAACATTTTCTGCTGTCAAACGACTCAATGAGCTGGTCCTTGAAAAAACTCCTGAGAGAATGATGGCCAAAGTCGAGCAGTATGGTCATTCATGGGTGAATAAAGAGAAGTATGACTTTTTTGACCTTCCGGCAAAAGTGACAGACCTGTTCAAACACAGTCTTCTTATCATAAGATCGCAGATCGATAATGATGGGGCGATCATCGCTGCAAATGATAGTGATATCCTTGAACGGTTCAACATGGATTCATACAGTTACATGTGGCCACGAGATAGTGCGTTTATTGCCATGTCGTTGGATATGGCACGATATTCCGGAATTGTGCATACGTTTTTTGAGTACTGTAAGGACCTTATCAGTGAGCATGGATATTTCCTGCAGAAGTACAATCCTACAGGTACCCTGGCAAGCGGGTGGATGCCATGGCTCAATCCCGATGGACAATCACAGCTTCCCATACAGGAAGACAGCACTGCGCTTATAGTAGTTGCACTTTGGAACCACTACAAGACAACCGGATCTATCACGACCATCGATCCGCTCTATGAGTCGATAGTGAAGCCGGCGGCTGAGTTCATGACAAGGTACCGGAATCCTGATACCGGGCTTCCAAAGCCAAGTTACAATCTTTGGGAGGAGAATAGGGCAGTCCATACCTATACATCTTCAACCGTATATGCAGGTCTGAAATGTGCGGCCAAGTTTGCAGAATTGTACGGGGATGATAACCTCGCAAAAAAATACAGCACAGCTGCCATGGAAATTAAAGTGGGAATCGAGACCCACCTGTATGATGAAAAGCTAGGGCGGTTCCTGCGAAGCATCAACCCGAGAGATGAAACTATAGATGCAAGCCTATATGCCGTGTCCCAGTTCAATCTGCTGCCTCCCGATGATAGCAGAGTGGTCAATACCATGGAGGCCATAGAAAGCAAACTATCAGTAAAGACAGATGTTGGAGGTATCGCCCGTTTCTATGGGGATGCGTATCACCAGGTGTCTGAATATGACTTTGAGGTTATACCCGGCAATCCCTGGTTTATATGTACCCTCTGGGTAGCCCAGTGGCACATCCAGAAGGCAAAGAGCATCAACGATCTGCAAAAACCCAGAGAAATTCTGGACTGGGTCACAGAGCACGCAACTGAAACCGGTATTCTGGCAGAGCAGTTGAATCCTTTTGATGGGAGTGCCTTAAGTGTCAGCCCTCTTACATGGGCTCATGCCACCTTTGTGATAACTGTTCTGTCATTTGTCGAAAAAGCGAGGTCACTGGAAAAACAGTGATGAAAGGATAAAACAACATACCACAAAACGCGGCTTGCATTTCCTAAACAATCTCCCCACTCCCACCCCTTACCACATCCTCAACATATGCGCGCAGCACCTCAGCAACACTCCCTGCCTGCAAAATACACCCGCGCGGCTAGATTGGAAAACAATCGCAGATGCTACGCTGGGTGTTTATGGGAAGGTCATGACGGCGCAAAAGAAATGATGGATATTTGTGCGAGGCTTCAATTTGTTTTTGATGCCAATGAATAGGCATCGATAGCGGCTACCACTGCTATGATAAGGCTACCTGAAAATAAGGTAAATATCGCGACAATTGATGCAAGAATAAATAAACCTATTCCTCTAAACATGTGTCCTGTATAAAACTGCCCTGCGCCCGGTATGATAAATGATAATATTGCTGCTAATATTGGACTTGCCATTGTTTCACTTTTTGAATTGATCTAACTTATTCATTTGTCGATATTGTTAATAGTTGACTGTTCAAGGTGGTGCAAGGGTATTGCACATTGAATTTGAATCTCACATTGCTATCAATAACACCCACATGGGCACAAATATTATTTCCTTGCCATCATAACTTTCTTTTTTGAAAACATTCCGTGTTACAAGCATACCTTTATCCACATCGAATTTATTCATGAATTTTAGTACGCCTTTTACGTCCTGCTTGGTTATCTTTGACTGGTATTTTACTTCAATTGGCACTACTTGTTTGTGCATGTCAAGTATAATGTCTACTTCAGATTTACTTTTGTCACGCCAGTATGCGAGTTTGTAATTCTGCATTTCAGCAAGCGTCAAAATATGGTTAAATACAACGGTTTCAGCCAGATGCCCAAGGTACGTGCCATCTGAGAGCAGGGTTTCATTTCTGTAATTTAGCATATTCATGATGCCTGCATCCGGTACGTACCATTTTTCCCTTGTCCTAAGCATTTTTTTGACTGATCTGGAGTAGTTTCTTGAATTTCTTGCAAGAAACGATCTTTTTAAGTAATCAAGATATGTGTGGATCGTCGATTTGGGAATCCCCAGATCTTCTGATAATCCATCCTTGTTCAATATTTCAGAACTATTGCCCGCAAGATAGATTATGAGTGATTCTACTACTTGCGGGTCTTTTATTTTGAACAGGGTTACAATATCGTGGTATATCGCCTTGTTCATGATGTCATCACGAAGAACATAGAACGATTTTGTCAGGTCTGAAATGTTAAATATCTCTGGAAATCCGCCTCTTACAAGATATTTGTTCAAAAGTGATGTCATTTCA
>JAUWBW010000231.1 GCA_030609665.1 Methanosarcinaceae archaeon
ATATCGTGATCGTTGTGAGCCCGAGGAAGCATGGGCTTTCTGATTATTTTGGTTCGGGGAAGCGGTTTGGCGTGAACCTGACCTATGTGGTCCAGGATGGACGTCTGGGGCTTGCGAATGCTGTTGCCGCGGGGGAGCATGTCATCAATGGATCCTCTTTTGCCGTGGTGCTCGGGGACAATTTCTTTTCGCCTGATACTGTGCTGCGTGATCTCAAGGAGTTCCATGAAGCAAACAATGCGGACGTTACGATCGGCGTTGTAGAAGTGACTGATGTTACACGCCATGGGATTATCAAACCCGATGGGATCAATGTCGTTGACCTTGTTGAGAAACCTGAGCCTGCTGAGGCACCGAGCGATCTGGGGATTGCCGGTGTGTATGTTTTCAAGCCCGGCATCTTTGAGGCGATACATGATACCAAGCCCGGATATAAGGGCGAGTACCAGCTTACGGACTCGATCAAAGTGCTTGTGGAGCGAGGGGCAAAGGTTGTGTACAAACGGATATCAGGCATCCATATCGATGTCGGGACACCGGAGGATCTGATGCGGGCGAATGAGTTTTATTTGAAGGAAACTGCACGGTCTGTGTGAGTTGGTTGTAGGTTTTGCAGGGTCTTTTGGGTTTTGGTTTGTTGGGATTATTTTTTTGCTTCTTTTTAGTGGGTTCCACCGCGCGAAGCGCGGAGTGGTTGTGTTTGGAATCGCATCACATTCTATTGTGCTAAAAACCAATCGCGCACATGCCTACTTTGTCGTCTAATGTGGAAGTCGAACTGTTGTTCACAAACCCGATATCCTTTTCAAAAGTTATTATATTATAATTGAATAGTCGGCTGAACCTGTGATGAATATTCCATCATGGTTTTATGCCACCGGTTATATATACACATATAGATTAATTTATAGCGAGATAAAATGATTCTTGAACACGACCAGCTCAATGATTTGTTTTTAAATGATAGATTCATCATTTCAAATCATGCAAGAACCAGAATGTTTCAAAGAAATATATCAACTGCAGACATCAGGAAAGCAATTAGGAATGGTGAAATTATAGAAGAATATCCGAATGATGAGCCGTGTCCGGTAGCATTGTTCTAAGGATTTCCAAATGGACGGCCCTGTCATGTTGTAGTGGCACAGTGTGAGGATCATGCAAGGGTCATAACTGTTTACTCGCCTAGAAACGAGAAATGGATCGATTATAGAATAAGGAGAAGGTAATGATGAAACCTGATAGATGTACTTTCTGCAAAGGAAAACTTATTGAAGGAAAGACCGAATTCGTGGTGAAAGTTGGTGAAAAGGTACTTACTGTCAAAGATATTTCTGCATATATCTGTGAAGAATGCGATGAAGCTTATTATACCCCGGAAGTTTCAGAAAAGATCGATCAACTCATGAAAAAATTCCATGATTCTACACTACTTATGCACCCGGTTGCAGCGGGTGAGTTGAGTCTGAGCGAAGCTGTGGCATAATAATTATGATCGAACATGATTAGATATTTGCATTTGATCATGACCCAACCGTGCACTGTTCTTTGCTGATTCAGCGTTGCCTGTGTAATCCGGTTGCGGATCTTGCAGGGTCTTTTGGGTTCTGCGTGTCTAGATTACCTTTTTGCTTCTTTTTGGAGGGTTCTGCCGCGCGAAGCGCGGGATGAATGCCAGGTGGAGTAAAACATTCCCACCGGTTATATATACAGATAGATTTATTTTAAACCAGAGACAAAAAATAAAAGTCTCCATCCCCGCGACAGGAACACACCTGTTCCCGCATACTCATACAAAACCAAAACCGATGGTGTATTTTGGGATGAATTATAAATAATAAATCTAATTTTAAAGTAAATACTCAGTTATAAATATCCAATCCTTAACATAAAGGAGATGAAGACATAAAATCCATAATACTCGCAGGCGGCTCAGGTACACGGCTGTGGCCTTTGAGCAGGGAACTTTACCCGAAACAGTTTTTAAAGATCTTGGGCACATCATTATTTCAGGATACGCTGCTCCGATGCCTTGAGGTTTCAGATATATCTGAAATTTTTGTTGTTACCAATGAAAAGCAGAAGTTCTTTGTTTACGGACAAATAGAAGAGCTTGAACTCGATCTACTGAAGGAAAATATCCTTTTGGAACCCGATGGAAAAAATACACTCCCAGCCATCGGTTTTGCAGTGCGTGAAATTGAGACGAGATTTGGAGATTCCACGGTTGGTGTTTTCTCCTCCGATCATATTCTAGATACCAGTGCCATGCAAACCATAGCAGGTGCAGAAAAACTGGCCGATGATCATCTTGTCACTTTCGGAATCACACCAAGATCACCTCATACCGGTTACGGATATATTAAACCGGGGGATGCACTTGATATGGGATATGAGGTATCGGAGTTCAAGGAAAAACCTGATATGGAACATGCGAAGCAGTATGTCGAAAGCGGCTATCTGTGGAACAGCGGTATGTTCCTGTTTGGCACCGGATTGTTCATATCAGAACTTCAGGCACATGCACCCCAGTTTTGGGATGAGTTTTTCAATTCCAACGGGGATATTGAAGATATCTACAATAATATCCCGGGCATATCGGTGGATTACGGCTTGATGGAAAGATCGAATCAGGTGGCTGTTGTCAAACTCGATCACAAATGGAGCGATCTCGGCAATTTCGATGCATTGTATGACGAAAATGAAAAAGACGAGCACGGAAATGTCGTCTACGACTGTGATTATGTCCCGATCGATTCAACTGATAACCTGATATACTCTAAACCG
>JAUWBW010000161.1 GCA_030609665.1 Methanosarcinaceae archaeon
AGTTTATCGTTTAGTTCTGCGATCTCATCTTCACTCGATAGCTCTTCGACCTGCTCATCCCCGGATGCATTTTCCATATCAGGTTCGACATTATCATCTTTAAGGTTTTTTTTATCCATTTATTGATATCCCCGCCTGAAACGGCGTAATGCGTCGTTCTCTAGGAACAAATGATTGTTTGTACTTCTATAAAAGCATTTCGCTGAATATAGTAGCTCCCTGATGAGGTATCACCCCGAATTCCCATTTTGCGTGTTCATAATATGGCACCTTTTCATCACTATTTTTCCAATGACCTGGCTTTCTCGACAAATGACTTAACAGTTACTACAAAAGTGGCATGAGCCCATGTCAGGGGACTGACACTTAAGGGACTTCCGTCAAAAGGATTCAGTTGCTCTGCCAGGATACCGGTCTGTGTAGCGTGGTCTGTAACCCACAGCAGGATATCCCTTGGTTTTTGCAGATCGCTGATGCGCTTTGCCTTCTGGATGTGCCACTGGGCCACCCAAAGGGTACAAATGAACCAGGGATTGCCGGGTATAACTTCAGGATCATACTCTGTTACCTGGTGATAAGCATCCTTATAGAATCGGGCAATACCCCCAACATCCGTCTTTACTGACAATTTGTTTTCTATATGTTCCATGGTATTGACTACCCTGATATCATCAGGGGGCAGTACCTTGAACTGGGACACGGCATAGAGGCTGGCATCTATGGTCTCATCCCGTGGGTTAATGCTTCGTAGGAATCGCCCCAGTTCTTCATCGTACAGGTGTTTCTCAATACCATCTTTTACTTCCACGGCAGCCTTGCTATATTTCCTTGCAAGATCATCATCCCCATACAATTCTGCAAATCTGGCAGCACATTTCAGACCTGCGTATACGGTCGAAGATGTATAGGTATGAACCGCCCGATTCTCCTCCCAGAGATTGTAACTGGGTTTTGGAAGCCCTGTGTCCGGATCACGATACCTTGTCATGAACTCAGCAGCCGGCTTTACGATCGAGTGATAGAGCGGATTAACGTTTTCAATGCATCCGGTAGTCTTGTAATTATTCCACAGTGCAACGACTATAAGCGCAGTGCTGTCTTCCTGTATTGGAAGCTGGACACTTCCATCCGGAGCGATCCAGGGCATCCAGCCGCTCGCAAGGGTGCCTGTAGGATTGTACTTTTGCAGAAAATATCCATGCTCACTGATAAGGTCATGACAGTACTCAAAAAAGGCATGCACAATTCCGGAATGGCGTGTCATATCCATCGCCATGGCGATGAATGCACTGTCCCTCGGCCACATGTAACTGTATGAATCCATGTTGAACCTTTCAAGGATGTCGCTATCATTGGCAGCAATGATCGCCCCGCCGTTGTCGATCTGTGACCTTATGACAAGCAGGCTGTGCTTGAACAGGTCTGCAACCTTTGCCGGAAGGTCAAAAAAGTCATACTTCTCTTTGTTCACCCATGAATGATAGTACTGCTCGGCTTCGGCCATCATTTGTCCGGGAGTTCTTTCAATGATCAGCTCATTGATCCGCCTAACATCAAAAAATGTTTTTCCTGCTGCGATCCAGTAATATATTGTTTGTGTCTCACCAGCTTTAAGGTGCTGAGAGAACCTGACAAAACTGTTCACTGCCCCTATCTGGATGGAGTTCATATTAAGTTCTGCCGACCTTATTAAACCGGATTCATACTCTTCTTTGGGGCTGATATCATACTGGTCGAAGTGTGGTGAGCCATTGATAAGGAAATAGCGGGAGCGCTGGTAATGTATTATTGATTCCAATGCCGGATCATAGATACCTGTATCACCCATCGGGTGCTCGTAAAGTGCAATGTCATGTGAGAAAAGTAACTTAAATTCAATATCCTTTGTATCAGTGTTTGTTATTGCTATCCTGCGAATAAACACGTTTTCGAAAGGATGAACACATTCGTTGAATCGCAGATCAATATCAAGCCGGTCATTGCGGTAGTGGGAGTCGGTTACCAACATATCTTTCTTATAACCAAGCCTGTGGACCCAGTCATCTCCTATCAGGGAGACCATGTTCATATTTTTCCCCTCAACCACCACTCCTACCCGGCAATGTTGACCATTTACGTGGTTCTCGTCCCCCACATGAGGAAAGTACATGTCCCGTATGCTCGCGTTCAGGTCAAGGTTCACTAGCAGAGACCCATTTCCGACAACAAGTGGTTTTGGCATTTTGTTCACAACCTTTAACTGAGATTAGTGCTATGTTAGTAGATAGTTATTGGTAATTTAAATGGGGCTTTTGAATAATACATTGGGGTAAAATTATTTTGGAATTATCCGGGATATGACGTTTTGTGATGGATGCATCATGTAAACTGTCGCCATACATCAAACTTTTACCCCCAAAGTCAATACATTGTATAACCATATATACTTAATGTGACTGTGGGCGGGGGCGAGCAGTTTATTGTATTAAACGTTACAGGGGGAGTAGGAGAATGAAATTTGGACAGCAAAAAACAGATGGAATGAGTGTGGGTTTTCTCTCATATGAGTATCCACCTAATATTTATGGAGGGGTTGGAGTTCATGTAAATGAACTTACCAGACATTTGGCCCAGAGTATCCAGCAGGTGCATGTGTTCACATCATATGTTGAAGAATTGAAGAGCCAGAAGGCAGGCAGTGTGTATGTGCACAGATCATCGAAACCGTTAGTGCCGGCATCGAACCGTTCCAGTAATGCGTTTGAAAAAAGAACATCCAACTTTAACTTTTACTTTAACGTGCTAGTGATGATGGAAAAGTACATTTCCAGTGAAAAACTTGACCTGTTGCATTCGCATGGCGGATTAAGCCGAATAGCTGCAACGGAAGCACAAAAGACCACCCATCTACCTCCAGTGATGACTACTCAAAGTGCCGGGATCAGCAGACCCAATTCAGATCGGCTAAGTGTTGTTATGGAACAAGATATGGTGGATGAGATGGATAGTTCCATTGCAGTGTCAAGATCCATGCGAGGAGAATTGAATCAATCCTTTGGTGTGGATAGATTGGATGGGCAGAAAGTGGAAGACGTGTATGCACACAGGTCATCTAAATTTTTAGTACCGGCATCGAACTATTCTAAAAAGGATTTTGAAAGGATAATAACCAATATCAACGTAGCTGGCATGGTGGAAAAGTACATTTCCGGTAAAAAACTTGACCTGTTGCACTCTCATGGAGGACTGATCCAGATGGCTGCAACGGAAGCACAAAAGACCACCCATTTGCCTCTGGTGATGACGGCTCACAGTCTCGAGATCAACAGGCTCAGGCCAGACAATCTCAGTATTTTGATGGAACAGAATGTAGTGGACAGGGTTGACAGGTTCATTGCAGTATCGGGATCCATACGAAAGGAACTAAACCAGACCTTTGGTATCCGTTATAACAATATCACGGTCATACCAAACGGCGTGGATACTGCTGTCTTCAAGCATCAGAATGCTGATGATATCCGCAGGAAATACCGGCTTGATAATAGGTTTGTTGTGCTGTTTGTTGGTAGGGATGACCCGCAAAAGGGTGTGGGCCGTCTGGTCAAAGCCGTGAAAAAACTTGCTGAGCAAATACCGCAGATCATGCTTGTCATGGTCGGTCAGCAAGATACCTATTTTGATAAACATATCCTCTGCCTCCCGCGCGTTAGCAGGAGCGAACTCGTCAAGTTATATTCCCTTTCCGACGTGTTTGTTCTGCCCAGTGTCTACGAGCCTTTCGGTATAGTCCTCTTAGAGGCCATGGCATGCGAGACCCCGTGTATTGGGATTCGGGTCGGTGGCATACCTGATATTATAGACCATGACAGAACCGGGCTTCTGGTAGAGCCAGAAAGTGATGAGGGTCTTTCAGATGCAATCGCCAAATTATATTGCGACCCTGAGAAACGATATAGAATGGGCAAAAATGGAAGAGAGAGGGTGATCTCATGCTTTGACTGGAAGAAGATCTCAGCGAAGACCATTGAAGTATATCAGCAGGTACTGCATTAAAATAGTCCAATTAAATCCACACATCGTATTCTATAAAAACAACGTGTTGCAGAGTGGTAACGAACCTGACAGATGGTAAATTTAAGAATATTGGTTCTGCAGTTTGTGTGAGAGCATCCTGATTATGACCATACTGGCAACCATGCATATTGCAAGTGCAGATGTAACCTGTTCCCAGCCAAGCGTATCGATCCCGCCATCAAATATATACACAATTCCACTAAAGAACGATGCTGCTGCAAACGTGGCAGCAAATGCTGCAATGCAGCCTCCGATAAGAGAACCTACATGGTCGGCACCTCGCTCCTCGAAAAATACCGAACCCGTGATAAATACCACTGCAAAGATCAGAAGCAGCAAAGCGATCGGCATGGGACTTGATCCTGTGGTCACCATGTGAATTATGCCCAGGGCGACTCCGATCATGAACACTGCCATTGCTGTAGATATCGCAAGTGCCTGAACAAATGGATTATCGTGTAAAATTTCTATATTCATCCCTCGTTTATAAAGAATGATGTTGATAGTATATATTTATTATTACAAAGCTAGAGAAGGGATTTGGGGTGATGTTTGTTTTTGTGGATGTGAGAATAGTTATGTGCAGTTAATGTGTTTAAAAGGCAGAGATTAAGGTTACAAGATACATTTATGCTCTT
>JAUWBW010000137.1 GCA_030609665.1 Methanosarcinaceae archaeon
CAAGATAATCCAATTTACCCCATGATACTTCTTCTAAGAACTGTTTGATCGCACCCATCTTTGCAGGTCCCCGCCAGATGACAGGGGAATCATTGTCCTCAAGGAAGAATCCGATGGACATGATCTTAAGATTCGAAGAAATGGGTACAGGAATTATTCCGGATTCATCAACATTCGGCTTTTCGTTTTCGACCCCGAATAACTTCGGAATGGTCGGTCCATGGATATCACAATCAAGCAACCCTACTTCCAATCCACGTTCAGCCAATGAGACTGCAAGGTTGGCAGCAACAGTACTTTTCCCGACACCGCCTTTGCCGCTCATGACCATGATCGTATGCTTGACGCCCCGCAGATTCGTAACGATCTTTGGTTCTTCTGGTTCTGCAGTCAATAAATTATCTGCTGTTATAGGTTCATCTGTCATATTATTTCCTCATTTTCTTTGTGTTCCACGAAAGCACAATTTCATTCCACGTCGGGCACTGTTTGCACCACTATTGGCTCCTCTGCCCCCTTTATCAGCAGAGTGCCTGTGAATATTGGTACTATCGCATTTTGGATATTGGTGGGGTTTGCCTGTACCGTATGGTACTTCCCACTCGTGTTTACAATCGTAACATTCAAATTTCCTTTGAGCTTCTGACATAATTGCCCCCTTTTATTTCAATGGCTTTTCCTGTTGCCAGTGCTAAAGCCACTTTTGCTCTTGCATTTTGAATATCTTTCCAAAATGCCCGCCTTGAAATTCCCATTATTTGAGCAGCTTCCTCTTGCTGCAGCCCTTCCATATCCACGAGTCTCAAAGCTTCAAATTCTTCTATCACAAGTGATATCACTTCGAGTTCTGACATCGGAACTCCCCTTGGTTTAAAGTAAGTAACTTCAGGTGCGTTTTCGATGCGTCTTGGACATTTGGGTCTACCAGGGATTTTCATGACATTCGTACTCATATGAGAGGAAATATATAAATGTATCCTACAATCGTGGAAAATGTTTATATATTTCCTCTCATATGTGTGTAATGCAGGGTTTATACAAAACCAAAACCGAACGATAGGAGAATGAACAAAATGGCAAAAGTGCAGTGCGATAAAGATGAGCAATTGAAAGTTATAAATCAAACACACACGAAATATTCGTGGGGGCAATTTAGATGAAAATGTGTATAACTGCTGCGGGCGGGAGTTTAGAATCCACTGTGGATCCACGTTTTGGCAGATGTCAATATTTTATTATAGTTGATTCCGATACAATGGAATTCGAAGCAACTGAGAATCCAAGTATATCAGCAACAGGCGGTGCAGGAATCCAGGCAGCACAGTCAATAGCAAACAAAGGCATTGAAGTACTGATAACAGGGAGTATTGGTCCCAATGCATTTCCGATTTTGGATGCGTCCGGCATCAAAGTTGTATCAGTAGCCGGAGGGTCGGTTGCAGATGCAATTGAACAGTACAAAAACGGTAAACCGCAAGTTCTAACCGCTCCGACCGCACTTGCTCATGCAGGAATGGGTGGAGGTCAAGGTGCCGGCAGGGGCGCTGGTGGTGGAGGTATGGGACGTGGTGGCGGTCAGGGAATGGGCAGGCGCCAATGATCATTCGATATTAATAGATTTTATTAGGTTTCATTAGATTTTATTAGTTTTCATTTAATAATAATGATAGGAGACAAAACAAATGTCAGACGAATACAAATGGTTTTTAAAAGACACTATAGTAGATACCGGTATGTGTACATATTGTGGTGCATGCGCCGCAGTGTGTCCATATGACATAATTGAATTCGATGAGAATGGTCCTAAGTTGAAAGAGGAATGCTACCGAAATGGAGAAGGTGCATGTAAGGATGTGTGCCAGCGAGTCATTACCGATGCCTCACGCCTATCCATGAATGTATTCAATTTCCAGGCAAAGCCCCCAACAACAATTGGGCAATATGAAAAAATTGTTGCTGCAAGAGCAACAGATTCCGCAATCCTTGAAAAAGGTCAGGACGGCGGTGCTGTGACAGCACTTTTGACATACTGCTTTGACAACGGATTGATCGATGGTGCAGTTACCACTGCAGGGATCGCAAAACCAAGTTCACACATTATAACAAGCAAGGAAGAACTTTTGGATGCAGCAGGTGCAAAATATTCCACAGTTCCTGTAATGGCTGCACTTCGGGAAACAACAGACACTCTCAAAAACGTTGCAGTGGTAGGACTTCCATGCCACACCTACGGAACCAGAAGAACCCAGTTCTTTGGCGGTTTGAACGTTCATCCAATTGAAGTCGGGAAAGACGGAGAAAAGGCAAAGATACCAAACATCGCATACACCATTGGTTTGTTCTGCATGGAGAACTTCAATAATGAGAAACTGTCTGCATACTTCAAAGATGCCGGTATTGACCTGGACAAAATCAAGAGACTGGAAATACACCTTGATGAGATGATCGTATTTACAGATGAAGGTGACACGGAATTTTCTCTTAAAGATCTCGCAGGATGTGTATCAGATGGATGTCGCATATGCAGGGATGCAGTCGCCAAGGTTGCTGATATCTCAGCAGGATATATGGGATCTTCTAAAGGCTGGACAACATTGATGGCACGAAATGCCAAAGGTGTGGAACTGCTTAATGCAGCCGCAGAGGCAGGTTATATTGAAACCTCTGAAGAAGTAGATGTTTCTTTAATAGAAGAGTTTGCAGATCTTAAGATGCGCAGGTTCAAAGCGGAACTTAAGAGACGGCTTGAAGATGGAAGACCTGTCAAAGGTTACTGGGTACGTGATTACCCAGGTGTAAGGTTGGAAGTCACAGGTAACAATTTTGTGAAGATCAAAACCCCATCCGGTCTTGTAGACAACGGTTATCTTGCAAAGGTTGCAGAACTGTCAAATAAGTACGGCGATGGTAAACTTGAACTCACAAACCGTAAGAGCATTGAAATCCAGGGTGTCAAAAACGAAGATATTGATGACATAATGGCAGATGTATATGGAAATGGACTTATGACGATCGGCATGGGTTTTGTTGCCGCCTGTCCAGGTAATGCATATTGTCCTGAAGGACTTGTTGAGACTAAGAGTTTTGCAAATGAACTTACCCCAATGTTTGCACAAAAACTTACTCCACACAAAATGAAGATCGCAATTGCAGGCTGTGCCAATAATTGTGTAAGGACTCACCGTCATGATATTGGCATTTTGGGACAAATGAAACCAAAGATCGATAACGAGAAATGTACGGGATGTGGAAGATGTATTGAATTGCGCAAGTTCAATGCGCTCTCGATCTCTGGCGGAAAGGCTGTGATTGACCGTGACCTGTGCGGAAATTGCGGATGGTGTGTGCGTGGATGTCCACATGAAGCTGCATTGGAAGACAAGGTCGGTTATTCAGTCTGGATTGGTGCAAATGATGCCCGCAGACCAACTGATGGTGTTCTGCTGAAGGAATTCTGTACAAAGGAAGAGATTCCTGCGCTGATCGACAAGATCGCCGCTACGTTTGTCAAATACAGGACAAAACCAGGAAAGGAGAGACTTGGAAATATCATTGAACTGGTAGGGGAAGGACAGTTTGTCAGTGAAGTTCTCGGCGATTGAACTTCTCCTTTATCTGGGAGGTCTTCCTCCTCTCTTTTTTAAAGACGTGAAAGAATGACTGTGCAGGAGAACTTACAGATTGGTGCCAATGCATCAAAGAATTCCACTCTTGCACTTGTCTTTCTTGCAATTTTAAAAGGCATTGTTGGATTTTATTCAGGCAGCATTGCTTTAATCGCCGATGCAGTTCACACATCTCTTGATATTTTCACATCCCTTGCGGTGTGGGTGGGATTAAAACTCAGCCTTAGAGGCACCGTGGAAAAGTTCCCGTACGGTTACTACAAAGCAGAGAACCTGATCGCTCTTTTCGTTTCTGTTGTGATCCTCCTGTCCGGTGTCGAACTTATCCGCGAGGCAATATCGAGTATCAAATATCCCACAGTGATTGAATATCAGGGACTCGCACTTGGTACGGCAGTATTTTCAGCTATTACGATCTATGCCCTGTTTCGATACAAGTTAAAGGTGGGCAGGCAGATTGATTCGCAGGCTCTGGTGGCGGATGCAATGCATTCATACACAGATGTTTTCAGTTCCCTTGTTGTTGTAGTTGCGGTTGCAGGTTCAATGTTGGACATGCTGTGGCTTGATAGTGTGGGTGTGCTGGTCATATCTCTTATGATATTCCGGCTTGGGTTTGGGATTGCAAAAACTGCGGCATTGACACTGATGGATGCATGGCTTGACGAGGATTCGATCGCTGGGATACGGCAGGCTGTGGGCGGTATCAATGGCGTGAATATAGTGGAGGACATAAGGCTCCGCAGATCAGGTCTGGTTGTGTTTGGTGAAATTTCAGTCGAAATAGAGGGTGAAGCCGATCTTAAAAGAGTGGAGATGCTTTCCGAGGAGATCAAAGGTGTGGTGAAGAAAGAAATTGGGAATCTGGAGCATCTTGCTGTCAATGCAAAGCCAGGGAAGATGGCAGTTGTGAAAGTCGCTATTCCGGTTGCGAGTATAGGAGGAGGTGGAGCTGAGGCAGAGGATGACCTGCGGTCAAAACTCTCGCACCATCTTGGTAAGGCTCCATATTACATCTTCATTGAACTGGAAGATGATACGGTGAAAAACTGGGAAATTTTGGAGAATCCTGCCGCAGATCTGGAGAGGAAAAAGGGTGTTAAGACTGCGGAATTCCTGAAAGAACATGGAGTCAATGTGGTGGTTGTACGCGACATTGGAGAGGGACCATTCCATTCGCTTCATGATGATTTTGTGAAGATACTGCAGATACCGGATGGTGTGGATGATGTTGAAGGGGTTGTGGGACAAATCGCGAATCTGAATGTGATCACATCACCTACGGAATCGTGAAAATCCTCGCTAAAGCTCGGATTATTTCGCACTATATATTTATAAAATATATACTAAAACAAAAAAGGGATATTATGAAAATAGCAATAGCAAGTGGAAAAGGCGGTACAGGGAAAACAACAGTGGCAGTGAACCTTGCTCTCGCACTTGAAAATGTACAGTTGTTCGATTGTGATGTGGAGGAGCCAAACTGTCACCTCTTTCTGGATCTTGATCTTGAAAAGGTAGAGGATGTAAATATTCCGACACCTGTTGTGGATAAGAGCAAATGCGATCTCTGTGGTAAGTGTTCAGAATTTTGCAGGTTCAATGCGATCGCTGTTCTTCCAAAGGAAGTAATGGTCTTTCCTGCACTCTGTCACGGATGCGGCGGATGCACACTGGTGTGTCCGAATGGTGCGATCAGTGAGGAAGACCGGAGTATCGGGATTATTGATAAGAACAAAAGCAACAATGACAATGATGAATTTGGATTTGA
>JAUWBW010000221.1 GCA_030609665.1 Methanosarcinaceae archaeon
CCGTCATGTATGCGTGAACGCGATTCTTGATGCGTTCTATATCCCAATCTTGTATAACCGTATTTGGCATGGTATCACAAAGATTCAGATCGTCAATATCAATCCAATCACATGTCTTTGACCACAGTTCTCTAACAAACTCAAAATCATCAACAGTGAGTTCAGATCGCCCATTTATTTGTGCAGACAACTGCAACATCAGAACAATATGCTGACCGAGCCGCTTTTTTGAGTGGATATGATCGTATTGTTGAAATTCTTTAACGAGTTCGATTATTCGATCCGAATGTGGTCGCCAATCAACTTCGATTCTTCCATGAAATTGAAAATACTCATCAATGTTGGACTCGTAAAACATTTTAGCAAGTTCAAGATCGTTTATTTCCATGTCCTCCGCACCGAGATCGTGTTCTGCTACGATTTCAAGTGGGTCACGAACAAAGAATATCAGTGGCCATCTGTCCATGTCAGGTAATGGTTGCCCACTGCGCCATTCAAGTCCGCGCATCGCCCATTCGTTTTCCATTGCTTTTTGTGCAAGATCGCGAGCAAATACATTGGAGTCATCGTCTGCATAATTATCCATTATCCACCGCATCATCCACCGATTCTGTTCTGCGACGACAGAAGGTATCAGATTCGATGTTGCAATCGCCGAAGCATATTTTGGAGATTGTGTCCGCATACCATGTATTTCACGGGTCAATGTTTGGCTCATCAAAGCAGTCTTCAATTGTGGCAACAGCTTTTGGCGGTTCTCGAACATTTCATCGATTACTACCAATTTATGACGTGCAAGTAGCCCTGCTTCAGGCACGTTCACGGTGTTATCACCAATTTTGATTTGTGCCATCGATCCATGTAGCCCCGGCCCAGTGAGTTGTGTTGCATCCTGCACCTTCTGCTGCGGAGTGAGTGTTGCTATATAGAATCGTGGCGTACTCGTTTTGCCGATGCCAGCCGGCCCGATTATCAACAAGTTTGTAGATATTCTGCCTTTGCAATTTGCGAGATAGACCAACAAGATTGCTGCTTTGTACCATTCGAGTCCATAAATGTGTTTTCCAAGACGGTCTTCGTGCATCTGATCGATCTGTTCTATTATCTGCCAAATAGCGTGTGTCTTTTTATCGATCTTCATTGTGCTTGACATGGGTTCGATGTCTTCAGTTGCTATTAAAAAAAGATAGTAGTTTGCTTTGTTCCTACACAAAAATCCAGCCCCGATGAATTGGCCCTGCGGTATCTCGGTGAGAGATATTATAGGAACGGTATTAAGATCATCCGCAACGATCTGCGATGCAAACACAGGTCGTATGGAATCCTTTGCGGGAGTTCGTATCAACTTCCCATTGCATCCGTCTTCATCACACCGCAAATTGGTAGCGTGGAATGTTTTCGTTGTTTTGACATTACAAACTGGACAAAAGTAATGATACTCCAATGTCAGTTGAGCGACAGGGTTTCCTCCAACGTGGTTAAGTTTCACGGTCTGAACTTGTGATGTGTTGTAATAATCAAGTTTGTTCGTTTGCGCGCCGTGTTTCAGATGATACTTGACCCGTGGATTGTCACGAATGACATCCATTGTATTATCGTAATCATACCCATCCTCGATGTCGATGTCGTCCAATACTTCACTATCCTTTTTATGAACCAACAACTCTTTGCGATGAGACATTGTTTTATCACACAACAATATGTACTGGTCGAAGAACCAATTAGTGAAGTTGCCATCATCGTCCGCGATCCCCAATTTTTTGAGGCGAGTTCGCTGTACGCGCATGGTTTTTTCAGTATATTCATTAGTACCATTGAATATCGCAGGGGTTTTAAAATTCAAGAATGCAGTACGCGACATTTTAAAAATGTTTTTAAATTTGCGTTCGTGTTCTCCTTTAGACTCGATGATTTGACCGATTATCATAAGGTATGTCTTTTCGTTGTCCTCAAAATATTTGGCATATTGTTCGTAGTGATGTTGGCATTCATCGGTCAATACGGTACTCATTGTACCATTTCCATACTATTATCAAGAGCAGTACGAAGAGCAGTACGAAGAACATCACTGCGATTCAAATATTTGCCAGTCTTCACAAGTTTATCAAGTGCTTCAGCATCGATCTGTGAGATGCGACACGATACGACGTAGTGTGGTTCGGTGGTTGTTAAGTCCATTGTAATTATCTTGTTGCTCATTGTATATATACTTTTCGGTCGCATAGGTATACACAACGTCGCAAATCTCAAGAAAACATGCCCCTATCAAAAAACACTGTTAATACTGTTAATACTGTTAAAAATGCGCCTACTGATAGTGTAACAGTCGAGTAAATATTACTGTTACACTATCAAGCGGCACGATCTTGCCTCTTAAAGAGATAAATCTTTATATACAGTGCCTACTGATAGTGTAACAGTGATTAACAGTAGTGTAACAGTTTTTGTAACAGTAAAAACACATACAGTAGGTGAATTAACAGTATTAACAGTAAATAAATTTTATATCTGTAGAACTCAGAGGTGTCTAAAAAGAACAAAATAACTATATTATGAAACAAAACTGTTACACATTACATTATCATAATGAGAACATCAACAGAAACATTTAACTATACTGAATACAAATGCAACTATATGACGAAAGTAGTGATTAAAAATTGGGTAGATGGTGACAGTGGAGAGGTAATTTTGGATGGCAAATTAACGAGGGTAAGGTTATCCGGTGTGCACGCAGCAGATCGATACGAAGCAGGATATGGAGCAAGCACTGTTAGAACACGTCGAATGTTACCAGAAGGAGAAGAAGTCGAAGCAAAGTTCGTTGGTAGAGATACTTACGGTCGTCGTATGGTGGAGTTCGCGGTGATGGGGGGCTCGGTGGGGGGGGTGGGGGGCGGGGTGGG
>JAUWBW010000201.1 GCA_030609665.1 Methanosarcinaceae archaeon
GGTTTCCCATGCGCAATCACCACCCTATAATCTGATATGGTTCCGGTTCGCTGGGTATACCATTTAGCCCGAATAGAACTTCCTTGAGCGCTATTCCTGTTGCTGGTTCGATGAAATCATTTTGTGCAATTTCAGCAACGCGTACACTGCCCCATCTCAGCGGTATTGCATGGGATGCTCGGTGGATTCCTCGTGCATCTATTGAGATGTTTTGAATGTGCTGTACTTCAACTCGTAGCCGCCATGACCACGGTGATCGGTATGGCCTGCCCGCCCACCCATGAAATAGTATTGAATCCCCTACTGAAACTTTCCACCCTTTGCGGATTGTTCGACGGCATCGCCCATCGCGCACAGGCTGAATTTTGGGTTCATAGGTGATGCTCATAACATGCCGTTTCATAATAGTTCCTCATTTTTGTTCATATGCCAGACCGCGTTCGCTTCTCGGCATCCTTCACAGACTACTTTTCCATTCTGCATCTCAACGTCTGAAACGTTGCCACATATATCGCATGGAAATTCTCGGATCATTGAACAGAACCCGGCCACCAAACACAGCCGCACGTCTTCTACTATCCCAATTGGAAGGTTTCCGACATTGACAGATGGCCGCAGCGACACACGTATATTGATCCATTCGATGTCGGTCGATACCTCATCGTATTCAAACAACAACTTTTTCGCTTCTGTGACAGATTCTGCTACAATTCCATATCCATAATCTGCGTCTGGGTGTTCTATCCCGAAATATGCTTTTTTTATGATTCCTTCGCTGTCGGTTTTGCATACTTCCGCCCTACTGCACTCAAATCGTTTATCGCAATTATCACATTTCATTATTCAACCTCAATACAAGCACCACACGGACACCGCAACGAATACCCGATTTTATCCACGTCGAAATTCAACAAATTGCCGCAAATTTGACACTTTACATAATATCTTATACACTGTTTGCCTTTAACTTTCTTCATTTTACCACCTCACCACACCTTATTTGCCGCTCCGGCAATCTCTGCTAACTGGATTTTCAGCATGTTCCGATTGTATTCAATTTCAATCTCAAGGTCTGCCATTTTCTGATTAATCGTTTTCAGGTCATCATCGAATGCGTTTCGCTGTGAATCGATTGTCATTCGCCGGTTGAGTTCCGCGTCTCTTTTTGCTTGATTCGTTAATTGCAGTTGTTTTGATTCTGTGAGTATCTCGCGCGTGTGATCTGCCTTGATTCTCTTGATTGCGCCTGCCATCTCTGCTTTGTACCCCCCTTGCGATGTTAGGTCGTCCTGTGCATTCCAGATGGTGTTAGCGAGGGCGGCTGCGCCCGGCTTCCACTTTCGTCTATTTCTATCGGCCCCTCTGGCTTCGCTGTTTTCATTCAACAACTTTCGAACGCGCTTGAGGGTGTCCGCGTCCATGTTATGTCTGCCTCGGTTCATGATTGTCCTCCACGCGTCGATCATTTCGAATCTCGTGCTCGGTTGACCGGGGTTGCCTTCTGTTCTATTTCAGTTGTGTTCATTTGCATACCTTCCTGATACTGTCTGCCATTGTTTCGACCGTCTCTGCTATTTCCTTGAACTCAAGTTCATTCTGCGCAAGGACTCTTGAATACTTCTCAAGCATGGGGATTATCCGAGGGACGGCCTGCTTGAGTGCTGCCCGGGGTGCATCGCCGATCCAGATGACATCCTGATTGTTCGACAGGTATACCCCCCATTGCCCAGCATATTTCCCATATATTGCTTCCATAATTGCAAGTTCATAGGTGTTCCCCCCGTCCGCGTACTTGAATTTGTCGTCCGCAACACGGATACCAGCATCTGTAAAAAAAGGTGTCATTTCGGTATCGATGTCTTTGATTGACTGTCTCAATTTGTTGATATGCTTCGCAATCGCTTGCGATCTCTGTTCGATGTATTTGATTTCATTTTCCATATTGTCCACTTCCGTGATAGGCTTCCGCCGTTTATACAACTTAATGTAAGTTGTTGTACAATATAATAATGACGTGTATGTATGTAAGGTCACCGATTCGTTCACATCACAACTGCAGGCGGCCGTCTCGCTCCTGCTCTTTGATATCTTCGAGTGCACTCTTCTTGACATTTCGAGCAGATGAATGTTTTTATGTATTCGGTTGTGTCGTCGGATATGATTGTTTTGTACAGTTGCCAGTCGTGGTCGCATTCCCTTGATGTGTCTTTCTCGTTCATACATCTCCCTCTGCCTTCATTTCTGCTGCTTCCTCTTTTGATATTGCCGTCATACAATGAATATTTCCCGATACTGCGATTTCCTTAAGCGTGCATGTGTCGGATTTGTTGAATTCACACCCTCGATAATAACATGCGACCTCAGTCATGTTTTGCCGCCGTGTGTTCATAATGTCCCTCGGATTCTGTCGCAACCTGCCTGGTTGTGTATCCACATCCGCACACAAACGAGGCAATCACATCACTGCCGACAATTTCTGCGCGGGTGCACAGATTCGTAACCCCGCATTTTTTGCATACGTTCGATCGGTTACGTTCCGCCCATCCCACCGCCCCGTCCACGTATAGACGGAACGGTTGTTCTATTTGTGCCATGTTTCCCTCCTATGCCAACCGGCTGAGTCGTGTGCGTTCCGGCATGTAATCAGTCCTATTTTCGGCGGTCCACTTTTCAACGAGGGTGCAACCGTGACAGGTGCACCCTTCCTTGTGTATGCCGTAGTCATACCATGCATGGAGTTCATCATATCCGAAATAACGTTCAGCCATATCGGTTTTTACCGCGTCTTGGTTCTCGATATCACATGTTGCGTTCCCGTATGAATACGTCATTGTGTCAACAACAATGCCATTCACAAACATTTCGCATACTCCTTCTTCTGGAATATGATATGTTACAAGTTTGTCATATATCTCTGTCATTGTTCTCATCTCTTGTACATATTAGTTGTACAATAACTAATAGGTTTAATACTATATAAGTGTTGGTATTCGTACTTACTCAATCCGTATACTCATCTTGTATCCGCTTCAGCACTCCATAACTGATATGAATTTCGTCGCATATCCGGCTCATGCCGATCCCATCCTGCAACATTTCGCGCGCTTTGTTGAACTTGTCCGGGTATTTAGCTGGATACCGCCAAGTTGACTTTTTCCGCAGTGTTTGGAACCGTGCGTGTTGGATTTTGGTTAGTTGAAGTTGCATAGGATCTTCTCCATGATGGCACTCACGACCGGAACGGTAACGGAATTACCGATACATCGATATCGATTTGTATCAGCGACTCCGGCTGTGAAATCGTCGGGAAAGCCCATTAAGCGCTCTCCTTCGATGGGAGTGAGTCGTCTAATTGTTTGTGCATCGAATTTATTTTCAATAATATACGATCCTGTCGCTTGCGCACCTTCGTATCTTGCTGTAATGGTGTTAGTGTATGGTTCTTGTATGTTTGCAATCTTGTAATCATCCTGTCCGATAGGAAATATTTGAGATCTACTTCGCT
>JAUWBW010000045.1 GCA_030609665.1 Methanosarcinaceae archaeon
TGCAGGGCTTGAAAAATCTCAAAGGACACTTTGATACATGGGATGAGATATCTATACACTCATAATCTATATTTACATCAACATCTACTTAGGGTAAGAAAAACCAAAAGTAGATCCAAATATCATATCCCGATCTTAATCATAATCCCAATCACGAGGCATTCATAAAATGGCAGAACAATCGGCACATCAAAAATACGAATTCAAACGCAAACTTGAGGGACTAAGGGACAAAAAAGGCAGGGGTACTGAACTGATATCACTGTATATCCCGCCTGATAAGCAAATATCAGATGTCACGTCTCAGCTAAGAAATGAGCACGGACAGGCTGCAAACATTAAGTCCAAACTGACCAAGACCAATGTACAGGGTGCACTTGAGTCGCTACTTTCAAGGCTTCGCTATCTCGATAAAACACCTGAGAATGGTATTGTGTACTTTACAGGTGCAGTTGATGTGGGTGCGAACAAGACTAACATGGAGACAACCATAGTTGAACCGCCTGAGATGATCCAGACTTACAGGTATCACTGTGATTCATCGTTCTATCTCCAACCTCTTGAGGATATGCTGCGGGATAAGAAGACCTACGGTCTTCTTGTTCTCGACAGGCGTGAGGCAACGGTTGGATTATTGACAGGAAAACATATCGAATCATTCCGACATTTAACATCAAATGTGCCGGGCAAGCAGCGAAAAGGTGGACAGAGTGCACACAGGTTCCAGCAGCTTCGGCTCATTGCGATACATGATTTCTACAAACGTATCGGGAATGCTGCAAGTGACGTGTTCATGACAGTAGATCAAAATGATTTTGAAGGTGTATTGATAGGAGGTCCTTCTCCGACAAAGGAAGAGTTTGAGTCAGGTCATTTTTTCCATCATGAAATTGAGAAAAAGATCATAGGTTTATTTGATGCTGCATATACCGACGAATCGGGACTTCCCGAACTTGTGAACGCTGCGGGTGACAGACTGGCAGACCTTGACCTTATGGTTGAGAAAAATATGATGCAACGGTTCTTTGGCGAACTGGTTTCGGATTCAGGAAAAGCAACATACGGTGCGGAAGCTGTAAAGGCAAATCTGGATGTTGGTGCTGTTGATGTGCTGTTACTTTCCGAGGACCTGAGGGCTGAGAAGGATATCATAAAATGCGAATCATGCGATTATGAGACCAGTGTCACACGCGAGTACAGACCCAGCGAAAAGATCGAGCCACCGGGCAATTGTCCAAAATGTGGCTCAACCCTGAGAGTTGTTGAGAAAGTGGATGTAGTGGATGAATTATCCGGCATGTGTGACCAGATGGGCACAGAGGTTTCGTTCATTTCTACCGACTTTGAAGAGGGTGCACAGCTTATGAACGCTTTTGGCGGCATTGCTGCGATACTGCGGTACAGTACAGGGATTTAAACTTAAATTTAAACTTAAACTTATAGGGTGATTATTTTTGTTTTTACAATTCAAGGAACAGGTTACGTCTATATTGAGCGATGCTATTTTGGCAGCCGGTTTTGAAGTTGATGATATAATACTCGAACCATCCCCTCATGCAGATATTGCATCAAGGGTTGCGTTCGGTCTGGCATCAAAAGCGAAACAGAATCCAAAGGATATCGCGGAAAAGATCGCTGCGGCGGTAACAATACCGGACGGGTCGTATGTTGAGGCAATCGTAACAACAGGACCATACCTGAACATTACGGCAAGCCGGAAATATGTTGACGAAGCGGTTTTGAGGATAAGGAGTGAAAAGAAAGGTTTTGGCGGAGGTTTCTGTAATGGCAGTATCGTGATGGAGCACACATCCGCAAACCCGAACGGTCCCCTGCATGTCGGACATATCCGCAATTCCGTGATAGGCGACACACTGACACGCATACTCAAGCACGCCGGATATGACGTTGAGGCGCAGTATTATGTTAATGATATGGGTCGCCAGATAGCGATCGTATCATGGGCTCTGTCACAGTTCGAGTTCGATACCTCCAAAAAATCCGACCATGCGATCGCGGATGTGTACATCAAGGCAAATGCGGATCTTGAAGAGCATCCTGAAAAGGTTGCAGAGATTGATAGGCGTATGCAGCTTGTTGAGAGCGGGGACGATGCCACGATCGATAGTTTCGATGAGGCTGTATCTCTTGCAGTTTCCGGTATCAGGGAAACTCTTCTTCGGATGAATGTTATTCATGACAAGTTCGTTAACGAGTCTAATTTCATACGCAACGGTGCGGTTTCACGGATCGTTGATGAGATAAAGGCGACAGGTCGCACCGAGATCGATAATGGTGCTCTTGTTGTGGATATTTCGGATTATGGTTTTGAAAAGACGCTTGTTATCCAGAGGACAGACGGTACTTCACTTTATACCACGCGCGACCTTGCATACCATGAATGGAAAGGTGAGCAGGCAGAGCGCATGATCGATGTTCTGGGAGCCGATCACAAACTGATATCCGGACAGCTCAAGGCGACCCTGAATGCTATCGGCAAGCCTGAGCCTGAGATCGTTATCTTTGAGTTCGTATCCCTGCCGGAAGGCTCGATGAGCACACGGCGCGGTAAGTTCATCACGTCTGACGATCTGTTCGACCAGATTGAGGAGCAGGCGTATATTGAGGTTGAGAAGCGCCGTCCTGATATGTCGGATGAGTTCAAAAGGCAGGTTGCAAATGTTGTCGGCATGGGTGCTGTACGGTACGATATCGTGAAAGTATCTCCTGAAAAATCAACGGTATTCGACTGGAAAACCGCGCTTGATTTTGAGAAACAGGGTGCTCCTTTTATCCAGTATGCACATGCCCGCGCGTGCAGTATCCTGAAAAAGGCAGAGGACGACGGGATATGGGATCCTGAGACAGAGGTTGACCCCTCCGTTCTTGTAGAAGATACCGAGGTTGCTCTGATCAAGAAAATGGCTCTGTTCGACAAGGTCATAGACCAGTCCGCGCGTGAATTGAAACCACACATCTTTGCGATATACGCAAGGGAACTCGCGGATGCGTTCAACCAGTTCTACAGGTTCGTGCCTGTGATCAGTGCCGAGGAAGAGGATCTGAGGACAAACAGGCTTGCGCTTGTGGATTGTGCGCGGATCGTGCTTGCGAATACGTTGGATACGCTTGGGATCGGGGCGCCGGAAGCGATGTGAAGGTGGGGCAAGGAAGAAAAGAATTGAAAAGATAAATTATATATTATAGAAATGAATTTACTATATAAATTTTATAAAACAATTCAAAAAGGATTAACTTCAAATGAAACGTGCTCTATATTTTGACTACATTGAAGAAAAATTAAATACACTTGCTACAAGAATTAATTCAAGAGGGAAATTAAATATCCTTGATCTTCATGTTCATTCTGAAGACTTCTATCTTCATTTTTTAAATAAATTGTATGGTTGGAATTTAAGTAACTTAAATAATAAATCACAAAACGTTGAAGCAATTGATTTAGTTGATGATTCAAATAAAATGATTGTCCAAGTATCGGCAACTAGTACAAAAGAAAAAATAGAATCTACTTTAAAAAAATATATACTTAATAGTTATAATATGTATAATTTTAAGTTCATATCAATTTCAAAAGATGCTAGTGCTTTAAGAAAAAAGACTTATACAAATCCCCATAGTGTTACATTTATTCCTTCGAATGATATTTATGATACAACAACAATCCTAAATTATATTAAATCACTAGATATCGATAAGCAAAAAATAATATATGAGTTTATAAAAAATGAATTGGGGGATGAAGTTGATATTGTTAAATTGGATTCAAATCTTGCAATGGTAATTAATATATTGTCAAAAGAAGATTGGGATATTCAAGATTCTATTAACTCAATAGATAGTTTTGAGATTGAACGCAAAATTAGTTTTAATAATTTGAGCACTGTTAAATACATAATTGATGATTATAAAGTTCATTACAATCGAGTTGATAAAATATATTCAGAATTTGATTTGATGGGCATTAATAAAAGTAGTTCTGTATTAGGTACAATTAGAAAAGAGTACATAAACGCCATTAATACTGTACATGATGATGATTTATTTATTCTAGTATTAGAAAAAGTTCAAGAAAAGACATTACAAAGCGCAAATTATAAATCAATTCCAATAGATGAATTAGAACTATGCGTAAATATTCTTGTTGTAGATTCTTTTATTCGTTGCAAAATATTTGAAAATCCAATGGAGTATAAATATGCTTCTTCCTGATAATGTACATCCAGAACAGAGTATATATTTCAATGGATCTTTTGTTTTGCAGGAATTACAAAAGGAATCAAAACAAAATTTGTTGGATTTATATCAAAATGTAAAAGAGCAACGTAATATGACATTTCCAGTTTTCATACTATGCTTAGATTGGTTATTTTTGTTAAATATTTCCTTGTTAAACGATAGCGGTGAGATAGAATTATGTTCTTAAAATCATTAACTATCTCAAGCGGTAAAAAAGTAATTCGAAAAATTGAATTTCGAAAAGGAATTAATTTAATCGTTGATGAAAGTCAAGATCAGATAACCGGTAATAATGTTGGAAAAACAACTGTTTTAATGTTGGTAGACTTTTGTTTAGGTGCAAATCCAAAGAATATATATGTTGATCCTGAATCAAAAAAACAAGAATATCAATTAGTTAAAGATTTTCTTATTGAAAATGAAGTGTTGATTACACTTATTTTAACCAATAGTTTAGATAATGAGAATGCTAAAGAAATCATAATTGAAAGGAATTTTTTACCACGGAATAAAATAATTCGTAAAATTAATGGACATCAATATATCGATGATGAATTTGAACCTGAACTTTTAAAATTAATATTTCCAAATCATTATGGGGAAAAGCCAACATTTAGGCAAATTATTTCTCACAATATTCGCTATAAAGATCAAAGCATCAATAATACTTTAAAAACACTGGATGGATATACAACTGATGCAGAGTATGAAACATTATATCTATTTTTATTTGGCTGTGAATTTAATAAAGGTAATACAAAGCAAGAAATATTGTCCAAATTAAAACAAGAAAATACTTACAAAAATAGACTCGAAAAGCAACAAACAAGAACAGCTTATGAGACTGCTCTTTCACTTATAAATAATAAAATTGAAGAACTTAATAAACAGAAAGCTAATTTTAATCTTAATGAGAATTTTGAAGCTGATCTAGATAAGTTGAATAACTTGAAATATGAAATTAATAAAATAAGCTCTGAAATAAGTAAATTGAATATTAGGAGAAATTTGATAATAGAAGCTGAACAAGAGCTAAATTCGACTAAATCTGACATTGATCTTAAACAATTACAATTAATATATCAACAAGCTACAAGTCAAATTAGCAATATTCAAAAAACATTCGATGACTTGTTTAACTATCACAATCAGATGATTATTGAAAAAGTTAAATTTATTAAGAAAGAATTGCCAAACTTAGATTCTGTTATTCAAAGTAAAAATAATATTTTAAAAAATTTGCTATCAGATGAAAGTTCATTATCAGAATCAATCGCTAAAAGTGATTTATTTGAAGTACTAGAAAACATAATAATTGAACTAAATGAAAATTATAGAAAAAAAGGAGAATATGAAAACATAATCAATCAGTTGGTGGAGGTTGAAAACATCATCAAAGACTATAATGAAAAATTAGATGAAATTGATAATGAGTTGTTTTCGGATGATTTTGAGTTTATTGTAAAAACTCAACTTGATAAATTTAACAAATATTTTGCATCAATTTCTAATAATTTATATGGCGAAGAATATGCATTAAAATATGACCAAACAACTAATACAAAAAATCAACGACTTTACAAATTTAGTGCTTTCAATACAAATATGAGTTCAGGACAAAAACAAGGAGAAATCTCTTGTTTTGATATTGCATATACACTATTTGCAGATGAAGAAAACATTTCTTGTTTGCATTTTCTTTTAAATGATAAGAAAGAATTAATGCATGGCAATCAATTGGTTAAGATTGCTGAACTTGTTAATCAAAATAATATTCAATTTGTGGCTTCAATTTTAAATGATAAGTTACCAGAAGAATTAAACCACGAGGACTTTTTTATTTTAAAACTTTCTCAGAATGATAAGTTGTTCAGAATAGAGAACCAGAATTAATAAGATCGCCTTCGCACATCCTGTGCTTCCATTGTTAAATATTAGATTACTAATTGGAGCTTTTGCACATTAGTTCCATGCTACCGATATTTTGTCGATTCGACTATCCTAAATAATAGCCCAGCCTATTATCCTAATACCAAGGCAATCCTATATATAGTCCAGCCTATTATAGTATATACTTATGATACGACCTTTCGTCTACGGAAAACCTGTAACAAAACCCTATTTTGTTGATCGTGAAAAGGAAACGGGGTTGATCCTTGATCAGATCAGAAGCGTAAAACACGGTGCCAGTACAAACCTTGCTGTGCTTGGACCAAGGCGCGTTGGGAAGACATCCATTATCAAAAATGTAATGATGGGGTTTGATGATAAAAAGATCATCCCGACATTCATAGACTGTTTTTCAATGCAATCCATGCACCTGCACTGGGATGTTTCAGCTTCCAGCCAGGCAGTTCGTGACTCTTGGTGAACTACCCCTCCCTGTCGACATACAGCGAGGAAGGAGTCTTCTGCTTCATTAAGGGATAAATATTTATTCCTATTAGTACAATAGGAATATGGTGATGAAATGAAAGTGAAAGTAGCAAGACGGCATCAAATCACAATCCCTGAAGATATTCGTAGGAAAGCCAAGATCGGTGTAGGTGACACCGTAGATGTATCATACGAAAACGGAAATATTCGAGTTGAAAAGGTTGATGAGGATTGGGAAAATGTCATGAAAGCAACACACGGTGCATGGCGTAAGCATCCACAATTTGAAGACATGGATAATGCAGTTGAAATTGTAAACTGGATGCGTGGAAAAGTATGAAGTTATCATTAGACACGAATCTGATCATAAGCCATTTCAAGGGGGATACATTTTCAGATGATACAGATCGTTTCTTTGGTTGGGTAAGAAATAGCGGACATGAAATGTATATTGTCGATATTGTTTATTCGGAACTTTATACCGGAGTCTATTTGTCACAGGATCCGGTACTTGAGGAGAGGCTAATACAACAATTCCTGGCTGTGAATGAGGTTGAAGTAAAACACGTATCCTCCAAAATATCAAAGCGTGCCGGTGAACTCTATGCAAAGCATTTACAAAAGAACAAGAGACCACTAAAAAGGATACTGCCGGATTTTTTAATTGGGGCACATTCTGAACACCAGAGCGATATTCTTGTCACATGGAATCCATCCGATTATAATTTAAATATAGATGTTATGACCCCAGTAGAGGTTATGGATCAAGTAGAGTGAAATTTTAACTGGATTAAGCAGGAAGCCCCTTCCTCGTCGTATGGCGGTAGGGAGGGGTAGCTCACGAAGTCTTTTATTGATTTAACTGTCCCAAATAAACATAAATAATAGCTCCGCCTATTATCCTAACACTAAGGCAATCCTATATATAGTCCAGCCTATTATAGTATATATTTATGATAAGACCTTTCGTCTATGGGAAACCTGTAACAAAACCCTATTTTGTTGATCGGGAAAAGGAAACTGAGTTAATCCTTGACCAGATCAGAAGCGTAAAACACGGGGCCAGTACGAACCTTGCTGTATCTGGACCAGGGCGCGTTGGGAAGACATCCATTATCAAAAATGTGATGCTGGAGTTTGAAGACGATAAAGAGATCATCCCGATATTCATAGACTGCCTTTCAATGCCATCCATGCGTCGCCTCTCGAATGTCATAGCCGAAGATGCAAAGGCATCCTACGTCGAAAAGACCGGCGATACAAACTATGCCCGGAAGATAAACGATCTCATAAAAAAGAGCGTGGGAGAGATTATATCTAAAGTGGCTGAACTTGATGTATCCGTGTCATCCTATCTCTCGATCAAAATAAGTTTACAGGAACCGGAAACAGATGAAGATGTAATTTTTGAGAATGCTTTGAACTATCTTGAACAGCTCGGAAAAAGCAAAAATGTATATTTTGCAGTATTTCTTGATGAATTTTCGGAGATCGCAGAAAAATGGGGCGACGAATTCATCAAACAATTCAGGACCATCGTTCAGCAGCAAACAAGGACCATGTACGTTTTATCAAGTTCTGCGATGACGTTTATGAACGATCTCGTATACAGCAGTCGCAGTCCTTTTTACAGACAGTTAAAACCGATACCAATCGGTCCACTTCCACAGGACATTGCAAAAACCTATGTAACAGATCGGTTCAGCCTTGTCGGATATTCGATCACTGATGAGGCACTAAAACTTATGCTAAAGCTTACCAATTGCCTGCCTGACTATATTCAGCGTATGGGTGATATGATGCTTGATATTTCCGAGGATATGGTGATCGAGGAGAGTCATGTAAAACAAGCCTATGAAGACGTTTTCATAACACTTGATCCGACCTTCAATTTACTTTTCACAAAACTGAGTGAAAATTCAACCAAATATCCCGATATAGTTGTGGCATCTGCCAGATTCAGCAAACCGTCATTGATCGCTCATGATGCCGGTATACCTGTCACGTCATTGTATTATTATATGCCCTACCTGATCAATATCGGGATCATCGAGAGAGTGAAAAAAGGTCAGTATCGGCTCATTGATCCAATATTCAGGGATTGGGTAAGGAATAAGTTCAGGTTGGATTGAGGTTTGTGTATTTTAATTTGAAGCTAAAAACAATATTACAACCAACCAATGCAGGTTCAGTCCATTCGAGATTCATTGCGGAAGAAACCTCTTTTTCACATCTTCGTGGGATATCACACGTCCATCTTCAGTAGCTTCCAAAGCAGTTGCCAATTTCTTTTTGACGTATAACTCGTACATAATGTCATCCCATGTTGAATGATTTGGCATTTTGTTGATGAGATTTATTGCATCTTCTTTAATGATGTACATGTTTTTACCTCAGTAAAACCCAATATGCACAATTTTCAAAGATTGGGTGACCGGAAAAATAACTATAAAGAGTACAGGTGATGAGTTTCTCAAGTTAATTAGTCTTCAATCGCAGCAGAAAGCGATATTGGAGTTGTTTCAAAGCGAGAACATTGTAAATATTGTCATCAAAAGAATTAAGAAGCGGGCCAGAAGGGATTTGAACCCCTGGCCGATGGATTAAGAGTCCACCGCTCTGCCTGACTAAGCCACTGGCCCGCAATGATAATCTTCAATTATCAATCTTCAATTATCGATTTTGAACGGTAAGGAAGGGTTGAACGACTCTTTAACGTAGTGTCATAATATATACGTTTCGGGTGGGCGTGAGTGACTTTTTATTATTTTCACTCCTCACTCATGATTGACCACACACTTCGAAAGCCCCATAACCTCTACCATATCACTGTTATCAGGACTATGCACGATCATTTGCCCTTTCTTCAAATAAGGTATCCGCTTCTCATACTCCTTCTGAACCTTCAGGGCACTGATCGCCGCATCGTTGGTCAGGTTCAATATCACACGGGTATTGACCTGTTTGAACACCGTATCATCAATGTCCTGCGGGTCCTGTGTTATCAAAAACAAACCCAGTCCTTCCTTTCTGCCCTGACGCGCCGCATCCGCAAACTTTGAGACTATCTTCTTCGAATGTTCCCCCGATGCTTTTGAAAGATACCGATGCGCCTCATCCAGTGCAAGTATGATCGGCGTATCCTTGACAGCCACATCACCCGAAGTACTCAGTTTGTTATCCACCACCAGCGTCATCAACGTAAGCACGATCAGGTCGCGTATCCGCGATGAACTGATATATTCAGTCGGGAACACACTCACCTGTCCCGGGCTGAACACTTTTCCAAGTATTTCCGTGATCGGAGTCGCAGGCTGGTCGAACACCTTCCTGAGTGCAGGATTCCTCACCCTTCTAACAATTCCGTCATACGAAGCCTCATGTATCTTATTACTGTCAACATAGGTCATCCGTGTGCCTTCATCATCAATGTGGTCTACGAATTCTCCATAGGTATGGCTGCCGCCCCGCTTGAAATAATCCTCAACCAAAAGTTCAAGTCCGGTATATTGCAGTTCAGTCATTCCCACAGGCGTAATAAGCCACAGGTTATTTCTCACAAGTTCAAAAGGAATGGTAAATTCCACCTGCTCAGCCCGTGATTTTCCATCATAAGAATGACCTGCCACCTTTGCCACAAACGTCTTGGTATTGGCACACCGCCCGAAATCCACATCCTCCGACTTGAAATTAAACTCATCACCCGCCGCAAGATCAGGGTTATCCTCAAACATCTGGGAATACTCATCCTGCGGGTCCATGATAACAAGACACGGATTCCTGTTCTTGCTCTTATCACTCCGCAACTGATACCTGTTATCCTCGTTCATGAACTGGCGGAGTATGTTCTTTGTCAAAAACGTTTTTCCCGTACCCGTACTCCCGCAAACCAGCATGTGCCGGAACACCAGTGGATCGCCCATGGAATGATCATTCCTCATATAATAGGGTACAGTAGGTGGCACTGCATGTGTCCTAACAACCTCGCCACCAACACTCAGGTGTCCCAAAAAAATACCTTCTTTCGGGATATTGAGCCCTGTCTGTATCTTGCTCTTGTCTGTTACAGGCAAAATCTGAGTATTCGGACGTGGTATCCGATCAGCCATCCTGCGCACAAGCTCAGATTCGCTGTCGCTACCGCTTCCGTGTTCATAGAGGATGCATATCGGGTCAAGGAGTGCAAGGAACTTGTAATCCACCTCTGACGTCGTGTTGGACTTCAGCATCCTTCGCGAGTGTATCTCTGTTGCATCATCGACCTCGAATTCCTGCAGATACTGCAATTTCCAGATGCGTGCAAACAAATCCTCATCACCGTACGGCACCATCACATACGTACCAAGGCGCACATCCTGACGGCGTTCCGTTGCAATATACCCTGTGATGCGTGCACCGGAT
>JAUWBW010000056.1 GCA_030609665.1 Methanosarcinaceae archaeon
TTTTCAGTATTCAACATCCTGCCGTACAAATATCATCATCCCGCCAAACAGGAACAGTAATCCAACCCCTAATTGTATGAGCATGTACTGGTTGAACATCTCGCCACCATAGAGCGCAATCATATCAAGCGTAAGTGGAGAGATCATTGTAATTTTCTCGATCGTGGATACTGTACTTTCACCTGCAACAGAGAATATTGGCAGGAATATCCACAAGGTTGTCAATACTATCATAATCTTCAATATCCAACCGCCCCGATTTACTGCACTCTCCTCATTACGGGTGACCGTTGAGAGGAACATGCCGATCGATGCAAACAGGAATGTTGTCACAATACTTGCGATCAACACCTGATTCTTGAGTTGGGATGCCTGCTCAACTTCGATATGCGGCATAAATGATGCACCAATTATCCATACAACACCTGCAAACACCAAAACTATCATAGGGATGGCTGCACCAATTGCCCCAATGAATTTGGATAAATACGCCATCGCTCTTGGTTGAGGACTTACCAACAGGTGATACAGCGTCTTTGATTCACGCTCCCTTGCAATACTTGATGCACACAGGCGCACAGACAGTTTAGAAAGTGACGACAATGCAATCAATATCGGTGCGATAATGAACAGCGTTATTCCAATATCAACAGGCAGCACCACATCAGGAGGTGTTCCAGAACTTGCAGACTGCAGTGCCGATACAAAAAACGCCATAAGGAATATCGCAAAGTCCGTCAAGGGTGCGACTCCTTTCTCAAGTTCCATAGGAAGCAGTGCTATCAGAGGCATTTCGCCCTGTACAGCACCGTATTCCTGCATATATGTACCATACAATGTAATTGTGAACACGAAAGAAAATAGAATATATGACGTGATCGTCTTTTGTCTGATCGCAAACTTCAACTCATCAAAAATGATGGCGAACACACCCTTGAATAAATTAACCATGATGACCACCTGCAAATTTTAAGAATATATCTTCAAGTGTGATATTTGTCTGCCTTGCTTCAAGTATGCCAGTATGATCAGATGCAGTACGAATAACAACAGGAATATCTGTTTTGGAATCGCGTACTTTCACAATAACCCAGCCGCGTTTTTGTGAAACGTCAGTCACGCAGTCAAGAGACGTTAGTTTTGATCCCAACCCATCCATAGTAGAGTCATCACTGACCTTAAGTTCAATCGCAATGCTTCCGGTTTTATGCCGCAAAGACTCGATTGTATCCTCAACAACCGTTTTCCCATCCTGAATGATCGTTACGCTGTCACACAATTCCTCAACTGTATAGAGGTCATGGTCAGAAACAAGAATCGTTTTTCCCATCTCCTTAAGATCAAGAATTATCTCCTTGAACTGCTTCCTGATAACAGGGTCAAGTCCTGACATCGGCTCATCCAGAAGTAGTATTTCAGGTTCATGCAAAAGTGCGAGAGCAAGTGCGACACGTTTTTTCATGCCGGTTGAATATCCTCTTATCGGGCGGTCTGCCGCATCTTCAAGTTGAACAGCATATAACAGATCACTGATGCGGGATTTTGCCTCTTTTTGTGGCATCCCATAGAGTTTTGCATGAAATCGAAGTTCACTTCTTGCAGATTTATTCTCATGCAGACGCGGAGTTTCAGGAACAACACCTATCATGCTTCGCACACTGACGCCGCGTTTTAGGGGAATATCATTGATCGTGACATCACCGGAATTTGCACTGACAAGTGTCGAAAGTATCTTTATTGTGGTACTCTTCCCTGCACCATTCGGTCCAATGAGACCGTGTATCGAGCCTTTATTCACATGAAGGTCCAGGCCTTTAAGTGCATCTACTTTCCCAAAACGTTTTGTGAGGTTTTCTGCATGGATCAAAGTACCACCAACGAATAATTATCAATCTTTAAGTGTACAAGCATTCAATAGTTTATACCAGCGATAACAGAAAATAACAATTAAAATAACGCTTGCAAATTTAAATATGTCGGAAATATATCGAAATTCCGTATTGAATGAATATTGTGCACTATTATACACAATTATAATTGCCTGATGAATTACGATAAATGTTCCTATCCAGAAAAGGTATATCCAGTTGTTGTACAAGAATTTTTCATCAAGGAATACTTTTGCTTTTAACATGGATTGGTCTAAATTATGCCACATAGAGAATATCCTGATGACAAATGCTAATCCTATTAATGCGACAAGCGTAGTGGTCCAATCAAATATTGTCAGTACCATGATGAGAATCCTTTTTTAATTTATGTAACAATCAAATATAATTACTGACGTATATATGTTACGACGAGAAAACGCTCACTTCGTTCGCGTTAACTCGCACTATATAATTATAAAATATATACTACGAGAAAATATGTATATTTGGTGTATCAGAACTAAATATAATCGATCAAACTATCATATTCCATCACATTTCCGATTCATAATCTTTATATTACAATGTCGTCTTAATAATGCCAATTACATGCTATAACAATCTGATGTAAAGTGTGATAAGATCATGAGAATTGTAATGAAATTCGGTGGCACGTCCATCGCAGACGGGAAAAAGATTCGACATGTTGCAGAACTTTTAAAACGTTGCTATGACAAGGGTGACGAAGTCGTAGCGATCACATCTGCACTGGGTGGCGTGACTGATGGTTTGCTTGAGAATTCGATCAATTCATCAAAAAAAGGCAAAGTATCCCAGGTCAAGGAATTTATGGCAGACCTGACCAAAAAACACTACGATGCAATCAATGATGCCATTGATGATGAGGATATTATCGATGAGACCATCCAGAAGATAGACAGCAGGATAGATGAACTGGAAAAAGCACTCATCGGGATCTGTTATCTTGGCGAACTTACACCACGTTCAATCGATTACATATCATCCTATGGTGAAAGACTTGCAGTACCAATCGTCTGCGGCGCGATCAAGTCACTCGGAATAAAGTCACAAGCATTTACAGGCGGCGAGGTAGGTATTGTCACAACCGATGAATACGGTAATGCAAGACCTCTTGAAAAAACATACGAACGGGTAAATGAACGACTTATCCCGCTTCTTGAAGATCACATACCTGTTGTTACAGGGTTTATTGCAGAGAATGAAGATGGGATTATCACAACACTCGGCAGGGGTGGCTCTGATTTTTCGGCATCTATTGTCGGTGCAGCGATCAAAGCGGATGAGATATGGCTTTGGAAAGAAGTTCACGGCATCATGACCACTGACCCAAAGATCGTGCCTGAGGCTAAACCCATTCCGCAGATATCATATATCGAAGCAATGGAACTGTCTTACTTCGGTGCAAAGGTTTTGCATCCAAGGTCCATTGAACCTGCTATCAGGCATGGCATACCAGTCCGCGTCAAAAATACATTTGAGGTCGATTTTCCTGGCACGTTGATCGTTGCTGACCAGACACAGACTGAAGACGTGGTCAAAGCGGTCACGCTCATTCGAAATGTCGCATTGGTGAATATTTCAGGTGCAGGGATGGTCGGAACTATCGGCACGGCTGCACGTGTATTTACAACACTTGCCAACGCAGGTGTGAACATTATCATGATAAGTCAGGGTTCTTCTGAAGCAAACATGTCCATTGTTGTGGACAGTGCACATCTTAATGCAGCAGTTGAAGCCATTAATTCCGAATTTGACCGCGGTGTTGTGCGGGATATATCCCACGACAGCAATATTTGTGTAGTGGCGGTCGTTGGTGCGGGAATGGCAGGCATACCGGGTGTCGCAGGTAAGGTATTTGATGCACTCGGAACTGCAAAGATCAATGTGATCATGATCAGTCAGGGTTCTTCACAGCATAATATATCCTTTGTTGTAAGTGAAGATGCTGCAATTCAGGCAGTGAAGATGCTGCATGATGTATTTGAACTTGATAAATAATAATCATCTATTAGGAACAGAGGCTAAACGTTGAACGAAAAGCATCTAACATACGCAGATTCCGGCGTTGATATCAAACAGGAAGAAACTACGATCAAAGCACTTACCGGTCAAATGACCTACAAGCGAACCGGACTTGGCGCACCTCTTACTGATATCGGACATTACGCAGGACTCATCGATTTCGGGGAATATGCACTTGCAATGGCAACCGATGGTGTTGGCTCAAAAGTGCTGATCGCAAATGAGATGGAACGATGGAATACTGTTGGGATCGACTGTATCGCAATGAACGTCAACGACCTGCTCGCTGTCGGTATCGAACCCTTGTCCTTTGTGGATTATCTTGCACTGGAAAAACATTCCGAAAACTTTGCAGAGCAGATCGGCGAAGGGCTTGTAAAAGGTGCCGAGATGTCGCGCATGACGATCGTTGGCGGCGAGACCGCAACACTTCCGGAGATCATAAACGGCTTTGACCTTGCAGGCACATGTCTTGGAATGGTCAAAAAAGACGAGATCATTACAGGTGAAAAGGTTCAACTCGGCGATATGGTCGTCGGAATACCATCAAGCGGCGTGCACAGCAATGGATATACGCTTGTGCGAAAGATCATTGAAGAATCGGAATATTCCTATCACGACCCATTTCCCAATAATCCATCTACTACGATCGGAGATGAACTCCTGATTCCAACCAGGATATACATGGAAGTCTTGGATGTGGTCAAAGAATGCGACGTGCACGGACTTGCACACATAACCGGAAGCGGTCTATTGAAACTTGCGAGAGTTACCGATCTTGGTTTTGATTTCTATGATCCGATCGAGCCAAACGATATCTTCAAGTTCCTACAAAATGAAGGCGGAGTGACTGATCTTGAGATGTACAGGACCTTCAACATGGGAATGGGATTCCTGATCATACTTTCGGAAGATGATGCAGAGAAAGCCGCAAGCATGACAGGCGGGAAAATCGTTGGAAGAATTGTTGAGAGCGGGATTAAAGTTCGTAACATTTTGATTGAATAATTACTACTGTAGGATTAAAATATGTCATGTGTCAATGAAATAACTGATGAGATCCTGTTAAGCAATGCTACTCCAAAACAGTGTGAGGAGTTTGTAAAAAATAATACGGATGAAATGTATTACGTAACCGCTGGTTACAAGATTCGTGGAGTTGCCCTTTTAGGAAAAGATACAATTCCTGTTGGTATAAGCGATTCAGACTTTATTTTCCAGTTCGTGAAACCGTGCAGAGGATTTTATGTGTTGAAGATCAAGGATGCGCAGGATGAAATCGAAAAGTTGCGAGCCAGTTTTAAGAAATGAGTCTTTTTTATCATCTTTTGGTTTGACTGGGAACTAAAAACATTTCTACCTGTACACCCAATGACTGCGCATGAACACGAAAGTCTCGATTGTGCGCTGTCCAGATTATTCACAGGCAAAGGATGCGATCATTGAGTCGCTCAAACTTATCGGCGGACTTGAAAAGATAATCAAAACAGGCGACCGTGTCCTTCTCAAAGCCAACATCCTTGCAGCCCGTCCGCCTGAGGATACTGTCACCACACACCCTGCCATCATCACAGCAATGTGTGAACTCGTATCCGACATCGGCGGCATTCCTATTGTTGGGGACAGGGCTGGGATCACACACCCGGGTGCGACTGCGGAAGCACTGAAGATATCCGGCATTGAGGATGCTGCACAAAAATGTGGTGCGGAAATTGTTAATTTTGAGACAGCGGGTTTTGTTGAGGTCGATGTGCCGGATGCAAAACAGTTTCCACGTCTGTACATCGCAAAACCGATTCTTGATGCCGATGTGATAATCTCGCTCCCAAAACTCAAGACCCATGAATTGACATACTACACCGGAGCCGTCAAGAACTTCTTTGGTGCCGTGCCTTTAAAAACACGAAAGCAAGCGCATCTTCTTGCAAAACGCGACCTGTTCGGAAACGCTGTTGTTGACATATACTCGATCGTCAAACCGCATCTTGCAGTCATGGACGGCATTGTAGGAATGGAAGGCAACGGTCCGGCACATGGCACACCTATCAAAACAGGTGTCGTTATGGCGAGTTACGATTGTGTTGCACTGGACATTGTAGCATCCGAACTTATTGGATTCGACCCGATGATTGTTCCAACAAATCGTGCCGCACTTGAGCGAAATATAGGCACAGGACAGCCGGAAGTTGTGGGTACACCACTCGATGATGTGAAGGTCAGATTCAAAGAATCTGCTGGCGGTATAACGACAATTGCACCGGCTTTTATCACAAGCAGACTTGGCAGGCTTTTCACAATGAGACCGTATATCGACACAGCAAAATGTGTCATGTGTGGTGCGTGTGTCCTGAACTGCTCACCACATGCGATCGAAGAAGTGGATGGGAGGCTTAAGATAAATAATGATAAGTGCATCCAATGCTACTGCTGTCGTGAACTTTGTCCGCACAATGCAGTTGAGATACAGAGATCACTGGTTGCGAGGATATTGACATGCGGGAAATGATATGTGTCAATGGCATCGCTTTTGAATCAATCCCGGAAGTGGCAACCATTATCTTCTCTTCCAATTTCATGTTTGATCTAGACACCGAAGTTTCAAGACTTGGTTTACACGGGTTATGGCAGACGGAAGATAATAGGCAGGCGGGCACAATACTGGTTGGGTTGGGCAGGATTACAGAGGAAGCGTTTCAACGAGCCATAGAAGAAAGAGATAAGGCAGTAAAATTAAAAGAAACAATACACGGATGCGCGATTTGCGGCGGACTTTTCCCTGAAAGTAAATGTGTTAAAGCGAAAATGAACCAATCAGAAGGATGGGTGTGCATTACAGACTTTGAAAGATTGGAGGCAGAATTGTGAGAAAATGTAACAAGTGGAAAGGAGTATATAAAGTCAAAACATTCGGGACTACACAAATAATAGATTATTACCAAAATATTCATCAACAATAAACCATAGGTGTTAATCATGGTGAAAAGAGATATTGTTCAAGTAAAAAATCCGAAATCCGGACATTATGTGAAAATCGATAGATCTATCGGTAAAATTCTTGACCATAAAAAATCAGAAGGGCCATACAAAAATGTGCCGATTGCAAGAAAGAGGAATAGATGATACTCTACAGGCCTGATGGCGATGTCCATAATTCCCACATAAAATATCGTCCAAGAACCTGTTTTATTATGACTAAACTCGGTCAACCCATTTCACCTGAAATTGAATGTATAAGAGTTGAACTGCGTGAAGTGTTAGAAAAACGACAAATTGAAGAAATCGATGCTGAAAGTGTTGTTACAGGACGAGATTTTTTAATGAAGATTTGGAACCTGATTACAACGGTTCCATTGGGAATTGCAATTATAGATAACAATATGTCAGGGCAGACCCTTTCTAATATTTTTTATGAAATTGGATTTATGCAGGCTTATGGTAAAGAAACATTGGTTATAAAAACAAAAGATGCAAAAATACCATCCGATTTTATTCGAACCGAATATGTTGAATATGGAAATGATTTTGAGAACAAACTTGATAAATTTTTCAATACTTTCTTAGCACTACCGGAATATTATGATAATATGGCAGAAGTGCTTGAAAACAACCCCCTTTTAGCAATTGATTATTTGCGAAGAGCATATTTAATAACTGGTGATGCTGAATATAAGGAGAAAGCCAATATAATTTATGAAGATGCATCAATTGATGGAAGAGCACAAAATAGTGTGGAGGCTTTGTTAGCTAAATTTTGAGCATTCAATTTAAATTAAAATCCAATCTACAAATTTTATACTAATGGTGATACTATGACGTTGGAGAAATCAAAACAATTATACGAAAAAGCCAAGACACTGCTCCCTGGCGGAGTTAGCAGTCCGGTTCGGGCGATCAAGCCATACCCTTTTTACACAGCATCAGCAAGCGGTTCAAAGATCACGGACGTTGATGGGAACGAATACATCGATTACTGTATGGCCTACGGTCCGAAGATACTCGGGCATGCCCATCCGCGCATCAAGCAGGCAATTGTAGAACAACTGGACAAGGGATGGCTGTATGGCACACCTACAGACCTTGAGGTGACACTTGCCGACAAGATCGCATCACTGTACCCGAGCATCGATATGCTCCGGTTTATTACTACCGGTACGGAAGCGACCATGAGCGCACTAAGAGCAGCGCGCGGTTTTACGGGTAAGAACAAGTTTATCAAGATGGAAGGCGGATTCCACGGCGCGCACGATGCTGTTCTTGTCAAGGCAGGCTCCGGTGCAACCACACACGGTAAACCGGATTCACTGGGGATCCCTGAGGATTTCACAAGGAACACGCTTCAGGTCCCGTACAATGATATTGAGGCAATGACAACTACCATCGAATCCAACAAGGATGACATGGCAGCAGTGATCATGGAACCTGTTATGGGAAATATCGGTCCGATCCTGCCTGAAGGGGATTACCTGAAAGATGTGCGTAAGGTCACAGAAGAGAATGATGTTGTCCTGATATTCGATGAGGTTATTACAGGATTCAGGCTTGCCATGGGTGGCGCGCAGGAATATTTCGGTGTTACGCCTGACATGACAACACTTGGAAAGATCGTTGGCGGAGGAATGCCTATCGGTGTGTTTGGAGGAAAGCGCGAGATCATTGAGATGGTATCACCATCCGGAGGTGTATATCAGGCCGGCACGTTCAGCGGCAATCCCGCTTCTGCAGCAGCTGGTATTGCGGTGCTTGATGTTCTTGAGAAAGAGAATGTGCACAAGACACTGAATGCCACGGGCGATATGGTACGTGCACGGTTGTCTGATATTGTTTCTGATCTGGGACTTGATTATAATGTATCCGGAATTGCATCCATGTTCAAGATATTCTTCGGGGACACTCCTTCGAACTATCAGGAAGCGCTTATGTGTGACAAGGACGGTTACTTCGAGTTCTTCCACAGGATGTTGAAGAGCGGTGTGTTCCTGCCACCATCGCAGTTCGAGACGAATTTCTTATCAACAGCACACAGTGAATCCGATCTTGACAGGACATTTGAAGCCTACGAGGCTAACCTGAAATAGGTGTTTAAAAATGATAATCGGAACCCGTGGCAGTGGTCTTGCTCTTGCACAGGCGAACCTTGTGGAACGTCTGCTTAAGGAGAACGGTGTTGAGACCACACAGCTGATCATAAAGACAAGTGGGGATGCGTTCACAGACCGCCCGCTGCATGAGGTTGCAGGTGTGGGCGCGTTTGTGAGGGAAATTGATGACCGCATGATCGCAGGTGAGATCGATATCGCAGTGCATTCTATGAAAGACCTGCCAACCATACGCCCTCCGGAGTTATCCATCGCAGCGGTCTTGAAACGTGACTCGCCATTGGATGTGCTTTTGACAGCAGACGGATCGACACTTGATGAATTGCCGGATGGTGCGGTCGTAGGTACGACATCCATGCGCAGACGGGCACAGTTACTCAGGTACAGACCTGACCTTAATATTCAGGACCTTCGAGGGAATATCGATACACGGATTAGAAAACTCAAGGAAGGTATGTATGACGGAATACTGCTTGCTGAAGCAGGACTTCAGCGCATGGGCTGGGAGATGGATGTAGAGCAGTTAAATCCTGATGCATTCTGTCCATCTGCAAATCAGGGTACTATAGTCATTGTTACAAAAGCTGGCACTGAAGCCGAAAAAGCGGTCGCTTTTCTTGACCATCCACAATCGCGCATTGAGACCGAGATCGAGCGCCTTGTGATAA
>JAUWBW010000222.1 GCA_030609665.1 Methanosarcinaceae archaeon
ATTAATGATAAGCTCCGAGAGACTCATATCTCTTGACTGAGCGTTATATTCAACAACATGATCTGATCCAAGGCCATGAGAGCTCAGCCATTTATGATATTCTTGATCCAGCTTTCCGCGTAGAACTACCAGTTCATCCCCGCGTGCCACCGGAAGCGTTCTGTCACATTTTGAATTAACCGATGCATCACGGCGCGAGAACTGTGAAAAATTATCGGCTCCGTAAATAATTAACTCATTGTCATTGTTTGAAATAGATTTCCTGAGTGACTGGTGTCCATGCATATATTGTGTCCCCGATTTACAGTTAATAATTGCTTCAATTTTATTCTGCTTAAGTATTTTACTCCACAATATTCAGATATAAATGACGTTCAATCCCAGAACATAAACCAAAAGGACATAAACCCAATTCCCACCAAACTTTGGAGTTCGTATAGGTGCTAAATTAAAGATAGCCATAAACATCAATATTGCATATATGATGACTGAAAAAGTCGGCTGGTTGAAAAAACCGTTAAACAAAAAGACAAAAGCAAGAATAATGACATTGTTGTCAAGTGCCAATCCCATGTATGTCGAATCATCGATCAGACCGAATATATTGAAATAACTCAACCGTATTGCGCTGGTGGCGACAATCACAAATGCTCCAGGCAGGAACCATGGATTGAATTCTCCATAGCTCAAGAGAAAAACAGCGGGACAAATTCCAAAACTTACAATATCTATCAATGAATCAAGCTGTCCTCCGAAAGCTCGATATTCATCTGTCCGCCCCTTCATCCGGCGGGCAATAATCCCATCTCCCCAGTCAAATAAAACAGCCCAGATCATTCCGATTATCGCAAACGAGAAATTCCCTAATATGGCATAGTATATACTAAAGACTGCACATAGCAGTCCTACAAGCGAACAGATATTTGGAAGGTCTCGGGCGAAAGTGATCATCCCGGTCTGATGCGATTGTTGACGTTGCGAATCGTTCATTAAGATACTTCCAAGATATTCGAATCAATGATGTCTGCCAACGCTTCAACTAATTTGCAATTTTCTGTTTCAGTACGGCTGGCAATACGAATATACCGGTTCGAATCAGGCAGAGTTTTGTCCTGACAGTCTTTTATGTACATGTTATGCTCAATAAACAATCTCCGCGTGACTTCAGTGCTACTTTGTGCGTAATCCGGAAGGCGGCAGAATATAAAATTTGCATCGGGTTTGTAAACAGTCATTCCCTTGATCGTGCACAGGTTTTTGTACAGATTGTCCCTGTCTAACCGTACCTGATCACAGCTTTCGACAAACTCCTGCCTGTAATCGGGCAAGATCCGCAGAAACTCTTCGGCAAATCCGTTTACATTCCATATATGTATACCTTTTCTTACAGCTTCAGCAAATGCCAAATTTGCAGTTAACATATAACCGATCCTGAGACCGCAAATACCGTAGGCTTTGCTCATGCTTTTAAGGATTGCCATATTTGGGTAACGCTCGATTTCATGTTCCAAAGTTGTTTGATCCGGATCATGTGCAAAATCCATGAATGATTCATCAACTATCAGCATGCAGTCATGACTTTCAAGTTTTTGTGCAAGTTTTATCAGATCGGACTTGGGAACCAGCATAGAGGTTGGATTATTCGGTGATACCACAACCGCAATATCTGCTTTAACCCTGATCGCTTCAGCAGCAAACTTATCTACATCCAATTGAAAAGATGGAAATTCAAGGGGAAATTCGACTACCCGGCCTTCCGGCGCAGCATTCGCATATTCATTAAAAGAGGGCACCGGAACTATCAACTTGCGGGACATGCTGCCGGATATAATTTTGATAAGTTCGGCTGCGCCGTTTCCTACAACGATTCCTTCCGCAGGCTGATGGATCAAATCACCTATAAGGCCGGCAAGAGCATCCTGTGCAACCGGATAGTTTAGGACAATGTCATGAATTTGATCTTTAAAGTTTGTAAAAACTGCCTCAGGCGGGAAATATAGATTGTAAAGATAAGCATGATCTATAAACTCATGACGATAGTAACCACCATGCTGCCCGGTAATGAAATCATATTTTTCAGTTTGAGTCTCATAATTATACTGTGCCATGTGTTTTCCCCCTATATTTGTTTTTAAGTGATACTTCGTTTTCTGGAATGTTAGCCTCATGAATCCGCTTTGAACTTAAACTTACACTTAAAGAATTTGACTTAGGCAATGACTTTAATCTTGAAAGTGGATGAGTAATCTTTTCCCGCCCCATGCTCATAGTATGCTTAAAAATCGGTTTTAATATCCCGGAGGCATGCCGTGGAACATTGGAAAGATTCGTTGTATCATATTCATCTCCCGGAAATAGTTTTTTCGCCTTTGCCAGATCCTCAATTGTGTCAATTTCATACCACGGCTTGTTGTCAAAAGATACAATTTTAAGAGAAAGACTACCCTCTGTTACCATTTCCGCAAATACGATTTCATAATAGTCGTTTACTATGCCGGCTGATATGTACTGGTCCAGTCTTTCTATAATATTATGCCATGACGAGAGCGAAAAACTGTATATATTAACAGTCTTATATCTGATCTCATCAAAAGTTCCGGCAATACCATTTTGGAATTTCTTAACATGTTGGGCTTGATTGATTGTGACGGTGGAACCATTCATCCATGGTTGCATGCGTGCAACGGCAATTCTGTCAGGATGACGCATGTCATCCAGAAGAGATACGTCAAAAACAAGATCACTTTCAATCAACATAAACGGCTCATTAATAATTTCACGGGCCATCCAGAGTGAATAGATGTTATTGGTTGTCGCATAAAGTGGGCTGAAAATATAATCGATTTTCATGCCGCAAGCCTGCGTTCCCAGAAACTCACGAATACTTTTTTCCCGATACCC
>JAUWBW010000245.1 GCA_030609665.1 Methanosarcinaceae archaeon
GGTTTTGTTTCGAGTTCATCGGTGTATGACAATTATTATGGTGAGAGTACCGGAAAAGCGGGTTATGTCACGGTAAGGATACCGCAATCGGGTTTTATTTCGGTTATGGATGAGATCGAGGCTATTGGCGCGGTCACGTCAAAGAGTATCAGCGGCAGGGATGTTACTGAGGAGTATGTTGACCTCAGTGCCCGTCTTGGAAATCTTGAGAGGCAGGAGTTGCGTCTTTTGGAGATATTGAACATGACGACGACTGTGGATGAGGTTCTGGATGTTGAGCGGGAACTGGGACGCATTCGTGGTGAGATCGAGAGCCTGACAGGCAGGTTGAATTATCTGAACGACAGGGTTGATCTTTCAACGATCAATGTGCGTGTGAGTGAGCCAAGATCCATTACACATTCATGGGGTCTGCGGGATGCTCTGTCGGATTCGGTGAATGGTTTTATCTCTACTGTTAACGGATTGATCGTGTTGATCGGGTATGTTCTTCCGATATTGATATTCGTGACTGTGGGCGGCGGTGTCATTATATTTATCAGGAATCGGGTTCGTAGATGACCATGGGTGCAATTCATCTGAATAAAGCAGGAATCTTCTTCCTCATCGTATAGCGGTGGGGAGTAGTAGTTCACGATGTATAATTTGTTGTCATTTCCGTTGCACACATTAGCAGCAATTGGAGAAATATCAGACAGGATTTACGGGATAGACAGGATTTCCGCCCGAACCTTCAACACTACCCTGTTCATCCGGTCAAAAATCAAAATTTTTCATTTCACAAACCAATCAAAGCAACAACATAATCCAAATTATGATAATCCATCTTATGTTAGCCACAACACTTAAAACATCACAAACCAATACCCCTATATGAAAATCCCTTTTACGGACCGCAAGAAGGAACTGAATTTCCTCAAGGAAAAGTACTCATCAGGGTCATCCGAACTGATAATAATATATGGCAGGCGGCGGGTTGGGAAAACCGAACTCATAAAACAATCCCTATCCCATGCAGAGGGTAAAACTCTCTATCTGCTTGGAGAACTCCAGAAGGAAAACCAGTTGGCAGCCCTGTATTCAAGAATTGCGGGACTCACACTTGACGATGACTTCCTAAAGAACAACCCGCTCGACAACTGGCACGCGTTCTTTGACTACTTCACAAAGCTCATCGAAAAAGAAAGCATGGTCCTTGTATTCGATGAACTGCCCTACATCCATAAAAGCAATCCCGGCTTCATCTCAACACTCCAGTATTACTGGGACGAGAAATGGAAGGGCATGGACTTTAAACTCATCCTGTGCGGTTCAAGCATATCCATGATGCAAAAGATAGCTCTGTCATACTCAAGTCCAATATACGGACGGCGTACAGGTCAAATACACCTCCAACCACTGACCTATCTTGATTTTCAAGAACTGTTCAAAAACTGGTCACAAAAAGACATCATAGGTGCATACGCAGTGCTGGGCGGCATACCCCGTTATGCAGAGGAGTTCGACATCAAAAAGACCCTCAATAACAACATCCTAAATGCCCTGATGGACAAAGATTCATTTCTCTACAAAGAAGCAAAATTCCTTCTAATGGAAGAACTAAAAGATTTCACCAACTATTTCTCCATCTTAAAAGCAGTCGCAATGGGCAAGAACACTTTCAATGACATATCACACTTTTCAGGAGTATCCACAAACAAACTCTATGCCTACATATCACGGCTGACGGAACTGAGCATACTGAAAAGGGACATACCGGTCACATTATCAAAAGAAAGATCCACACGGGTTGGAAATTACGTGTTACAGGACTACTTTTTCCGGTTCTGGTTCAGGTACATCTATCCAAATTCATCACTAATTGAGATCGGAAAATCTGATATTGTAATGGACATGGTCAAAGATGATTTTAACATGTATCTGGGCCCGATATTCGAAGATGTTACACGCGAACTGTTGCAGAGCCGCTCCTTCTCAGGCAAATTGCCGCTTTTTACCAAATGGGGAAAATGGTGGCATAAAGACAAAGAGATCGATATCGTTGCCCTGAATGAACAAACAAATACCATCCTTTTTTGTGAATGCAAATGGCAAAATAGAATGCTCAACAAAAAGATAATAGAAGACCTGATCCAAAAATCCGGTCATGTGATATGGAAAAATAAAGCACGAACACCCTATTATGCCGTAGTGTCCAAAAGTGGGTTCACCACCGCAGCAGTGAAGTTTGCAAAAGACCAGGGCGTTTATATATTCACACTTGAGGAACTTGTGCTTTCATGCGATACCTAAGACAACAAAGAGATGTTTCGCATGAATGGGTTGTGTCGCCTTCCGCCCCCCCATCCGCCCCCCCATCCGTGTCTACGGTATTGCCGAACTTGCTTAAGGTGAACATGGCGTTTTGATTTGCGATGTCATCAAGGCAGCCTTAGGACAATATTATTATTGGAATCGATATGCTGCGGGATTTTTTGGAGCATTTATCGCAAAAACTAACCGCTATGCACCAGCATTTTTACCCCACGGCCGGTTTGCACAGAAAACATTTATATGAAGTATTCAAAAACATGGTACGTATATGACCA
>JAUWBW010000188.1 GCA_030609665.1 Methanosarcinaceae archaeon
TTTGCCTTCAGGGATGTGATATCCATAAGCAGACTGCCGTCTTTCATCTTCGGGGCGGTTTCTGCTATCACTTTTTCGGTAATATCGATAGGTACCGATACAACCACGATGTCGCTATTACCAATTGCGTGATCAAGGTCGGATGCAAATTCAACACCCATGCTCTCTGCTACATCAACACGGCGGCTGCTGCCCCAGACTACTACTTCGTAACCATGCTCTTTGGAAAATCGGGTGAACCACTGCCCCATCTCACCTGTGCCACCGATTATCAGCATTTTCATGGTCTTTATGCTCCCAGCGCTTCAAGAACCGCATTTTTCATAACATCGACAGGAGGTTCCACATTATTCCATACTCGGAATGCTTCAGCACCCTGATGTACAAGCATCATAACCCCGTTTACGGCAGTTGCGCCCGCAGCCTTTGCTTCCTTGAGCAGTTGTGTTTCAAGTGGGTTGTACACGATATCGAACACCGTAAGGTCTGGATGCATATCATCCGCAGTTGCGATCGTCTGGTCGGTGTTTGGGTGCATCCCAACGGTTGTGGTATTTACAAGAATATCTGCCTTTGAGATTAGCACTTTTAGATCTGCCAATCCTGTTCCTTTCGCCGTACCGACACTGCTCACATCACGCGCAAGATCATGGGCGCGTTTCTCGGTGCGGTTTGCGATCGTGATGTCGGCACCGTCATTAGCAAACTGGAATCCAATTGCCCGTGCCGCGCCGCCTGCCCCTACAATGAGCACTCTGGCACCTGCAACATCTACGCCCGCATCCGCAAGCGCTCGTTTTGCACCGATGCCGTCAGTATTGTACCCTCGCATACCGTCTTTGAAATCGACAGTGTTCACTGCACCGATCATGGCAGCCAGGGGGTCAGCATCAACGATGTTGAGTGCTTCTTCCTTCAGGGGTACTGTGAGGTTTACTCCTCCAAAACCCATGGCTTTTGCACCTATGAGGGCATCACGGAGTGAATCTTGACTGACCCTGAATGCGTGGTACTCACAATCCATTCCCAAGTCTGTGAATGCGGCATTGTGCATCTTTGGTGACATAGAATGTTCTATCGGGTCGCCAAATACTGCGAAAACGGTCTTCATAAGAGCATCTCCAGTACAGTTTTCAGTTCATCGACACGCAGTTGTCCGGGTGCGACTGCATCTCCCACAGAGCCGTATGTTAGTACGGAACCGTAGCAGGAGGCGACAATTCTTGAGTGTTTGCCAAGGTCGCCCATGGATATCGTACACACAGGTGCTCTTGAATCATGTGTGACCTGCAACAAATTCAGCACGTCCTGCATCGATTCTGGCATTACTGCCAGTTTTGCGATATCTGCGCCTGCATCGAAGCAATCGTCAAGTATCTTTTGCATTAGGTCGGACGCAGGCGTTTTGTTGAAATCATGTGAGGACACGATCACAGTCTTGCCAGTGCTTTTTGCGCTCTGCACGACTTTATCGCGCACATCTTCGCCTGCTGAAAGTTCTATATCTACTGCATCAACCAGTTCAAGGATGTCAATAAGCAATGCTATCCTGTCTTCTTCTGTGCCTGACCATTTTCCGCCTTCGGATTGTAACCTATTGGTTGCAATACATGGCAGATTTGTGGCTGATTTAATGTCATTTACCAGTTTTTCCGCATCATGCGGACTTGTAACATTCAGTAGATCGAATCGAATCTCAAGAATATCTGCCCCAAGCATTTTTGCAGACCTTGCGGTCTCGATAGGATCTTCGCTGATTGCAGCAACTACTGCTGCTCTTTTATCAAGGTCGAATGTGCCTATCTTAACCATGGAAATCTTAAGTCTAAGTCTAAGTCTATCCTATTTTTCGATAATTGTCTCTTCGACCTTCATCCCGAAATGCCGTGCAGTGTCTTCAAAGTGAACCATAACCTCGTCGCCTTCTTTAATATCTGCAACTGATATCGGTTTTCCATCTTTTCCCACCAGTTTGATGGTCTCTGCATTTTGCAGGATGGTCTTGATGATCGTTCCTTCCACCTCGGCTTCGACAAGCATCAAAGGTCTTCGCTCGATCTTAACACGTCCTACAATGCCTGTTCTCTGGTTACCACCTGAATCTACGATCGTGATCTCATCACCGGATTCAAGTTCGGATAGGTATCTGGTCTTTTCACCGACACGCACGTAAGCATGTACAGCACCAGCATTTACCCTGAATGGTCTTGATGCAACGTATGGGCTTTCTTCAGATTCGGAATGTATCAGGAACATGCCGTTTGATTGTGAACCCACAAGCATGCCCTCGCCTCTTACCATCAGGTTGCAGGTATCTACACATACACGGTCTCCCATGCCTACTGCTTCGACTTTTGTAACGGTTGCCACTGCAAGGTCTATTCCTTCAACACCGGACTGCTCTGCGATCGCTACCGTGCGCTTGATCTGGTTCGGATCATCTGAATCGAGAAGTACGCCGTCAGAACCGTGTTCCATTGTTTCGAGCGCAAGTTTTGCCTCTTCAGAGGTCTGGACTCCCGAGATGATACTGACATCCTTATCCTGCAGGTTTGCGATAAGGTTCTCAAGCGGAATGATCTGCCAGTCGGTCCCGATAGTGATTATGTAATCACACACTTTTCCAAGTTCCGCTGCAAACTCTTCGTAACTCTTGTTTCGAATTACTACATACCCCGCAACCTTTACGCCTTTCTCCACAAGATTGGCTGCGGTCGTAATATCCAGCGAACCGACAAAGTCAGGCGGCATGGGCTTTGTACCGTCCCCTTCTCCGCCTTTTCCGATAACTACAATGTCTGCACCGGACTTGTTGTCAGAGGCAAATGCCGCAACTTTGATGTCACCAAGTTCACGTACCTTTTCCACATCATCTGCATTGACCAGTACGCATTCCGTGCCCGATTCCAGACCTGTTGTGATCCTTCCTTTACGTTCGTCCCAGTCGCCTTCATCGGCCTTTATCCATACGGTTTTATCTTTCATATTATCACAAATTCCAAGTCAACTGATTTGATTCTTTCTATTATGTGTGATGCGGTTTGTTGAGTTGCCTGATCGAACCTGCATTATTTGAGTGCTTCAAGCGCTTCTTCGATTGACGTGTTCTTGTGCACGATCTGTGTTATCGCCTTTGTCATCTTGACAGGATCAGCATGCTGGAATACGTTCCTGCCTATTGCAACACCGCGTGCTCCTCCTTCCATTGCGCCCTGTATCATTTCAAGGAACTCCTGGTCAGTGTTGGTCTTTGGACCGCCTGCGATGACGATTGGTACCGGGCAGCCGTTTACTACGTCTCTGAATGAATCCGGGTCTCCGGTGTACAAGGTTTTGATAATATCTGAACCGAGTTCTGCACCAATCCTTGCAACGTGCGCCACAAGTTCGGGGTCATGCGGGTTTTTGATATTTTTCCCACGCGGGTACATCATTGAGAGTAACGGGACTCCCCATTCATTGCACTGTTCGGCAACGTATCCAAGTTTCTGGAGTTGGTCGGATTCTGTCTCTGAACCTATGTTGACATGTATGGATACTGCATCCGCGCCCATTTTGATAACTTCATCCACTGTGCAGACCTGAACCTTGTCATTTGGGTCCGGTCCGAGTGCTGTTGATGCGCTCATGTGGACGATCAATCCGACATCGAGTCCGTATCCCCTGTGTCCGTGCGCGATCATACCTTTTTGCATGAGCACGGCATTTGCGCCACCTTGTGCTACTTTGTTCACGGTATCTGCGATGTCGATAAGTCCTTTGATGGGTCCGTCAGACATTCCGTGGTCCATTGGCATGATCACCATGTTCCTGCTGTCGCGGTCCATTATTCGTTCGATCCTGATCTTCTTTCCTATTTCTGACATTGTTATT
>JAUWBW010000237.1 GCA_030609665.1 Methanosarcinaceae archaeon
AGATCATGTTTCGCAGGTATTTCCGCGCCCCATTTCATGAATACACGGATCGCAGTTGGCGCAGTATACAATATCGTGACCTTGTGCCTTTCAATAATGTCCCAGACCCGATCCTTATCAGGATAATCGGGAGCACCTTCGTACATGACTACAGTTGCTCCATTAGACAGCGGACCATACACAATATAAGAATGACCTGTGATCCACCCTACATCAGCCGTGCACCAGTATACATCGTCCTCTTTGAGATCGAAAATCCAGTTTGCAGTTACGTGGGTTCCGACCATATATCCGCCTGTGGTATGCACAACACCTTTTGGCATCCCTGTGGTGCCGCTTGTATACATTAAGAATAACATATCCTCGGAATCCATAACCTCCGGCTCGCATGAAGGTTCTGCTGATTCGAGAAGTTCATGCCACCACAGATCCCTACCTGATTGCATTGTAACATCATTTTTTGCATGTTTGACCACAATGACCTTTTCCACACCCTCTGCTTTGGCAACCGCTTCATCAGTCTTTCCTTTATGATCAAGCGCTTTCCCGCGACGGTAATATCCGTCACATGTAATGACAAACTTGCTATTTGCATCATTTACGCGCTGTGAAAGTGCATCAGACGAAAATCCTGCAAACACTACACTGTGAGGCGCCCCAATCCTTGCGCAGGCAAGCATTGCGATTGCCGCTTCAGGTATCATTGGCAGGTATATGGTTACGATATCACCTTTTTTGATACCAAGACCTTTGAGAGAACTTGCAAAACGTTCTGTTTCAGCCAATAGTTCGCGGTAGGTGTATGTCTTGACCTCACCCATCTCGCCTTCCCACAATATCGCAGTCTTGTCGCCGCGTTTTTCGATGTGACGGTCAATACAGTTATAAGAAGCATTGAGTTTACCGCCTGTGAACCACTGCGCATGTGGCGGCTCCCAATCCAAGACAGAGTCCCATTTTTTGTACCAATCGATGTTGTCTGCAAGTTCATCCCAGAATCCTTCAAGATCATCCTCTGCTCTTTTGTAAACGTTTGGGTCGTTCATGTTTGCCTGTTTGACAAAATCCTCGAATGGTTCAAATCTGCGCTGTTCTTTTAGTGATGCTTCAATTGTTTCTGCCATTTGTGTACCCCGGATTTATGCTTAAAGAATAATGTTATAGATACTAAAGTAGTATAGTATGCAATTCTTATAATAGATTGTATTTATTGTGCAAATATCTTACTATGTCAACCCATTGAAAATAGGAGATGTTCTGCATGAATGTTGTACCACAAGTAGTCATAGATAAAGAAATTCTTGTCCCACAAGGGTATGAAGGTTAAACCCTGAAAGGATATACAACAATATATCACTCCTATATTATTTAATTACCATAAATAATATATTCCATAAAAACATCTACTGAGATTGTAACTATGGTACTCGATAAATTGATCCCACAACAGAAGAACATGTCCACCAGAGTTGGCGGACTCCTGATAATAGTAGGCGAGACCATGTTCCTTTTCTCGCTGTTGAATTTCGTTATGATCACACGACTCCAATACTACAGTTCAGGAGACTCGTTCATACGAACCATCTTTCCTGATTACCTGTTCTTTTTGGCTGGAATGTTTGCAGTAGCAGCAGCCGGCATGTGGGTAACATACGTATATGTCTTCCCGAGCAAGCAGCGTTTTTCACAGGAACAAGCAATAAAGGACAACCGCAGCCCGATGTATGACCGAATTCTAGAGGTTCAGGAAGATGTTGTCCAGATGCGCGAGATGATCGAGAATTTATCGGATAGAGTTGACGAGATGGCAAAGGGAAAGTCTGATTAGTTGAACAGGCAATAGTCAATAGAACATGCCCACCGAGATAACACCCATCATCAACGAACCCGCGTTAATAGTTACAAACACCACAAAAGCGCTGGTTATTGCAGACATTCACCTCGGCATCGAGTGGGACCTGTACAAAAGCGGTTTTTCCATCCCAAGCCGAATAGAGCAACACATTGAGCGCATCCACAAGTTCATCAAGCAAAACAACCCTGACAGAGTAATACTACTCGGCGATATCAAACACAACATCCCTCAAATATCATGGCAGGAGAGGGATGAGATACCCTACTTTTTAAAATCCATTGCACAATATGCGCCAATTGACATATTTCCTGGAAACCATGACGGGAACATCGATTTTTTATTGCCAAAAAATGTGGACATAACCCTTCATTCCCCAAGAGGCGAGGTTTTGGACGGGGTCGGATACTTCCACGGGCATACATGGCCCGACCCCGAATTGCTGGGTGCGGAATACATCATAGCAGCACACAACCACCCAATAATACGTTTCACAGATGCACTTGGGTTTGCAACGGTCGAACCTGCATGGATTCGCACAGGACTAAAATGCGATGCGTTTGAACAGCATTTCCGCAGTATTGATTTTTCACAAACCGATGCATGGGGTAACCCACAGATATTCATCGTTCCCGCATTCAATGAACTGTGCGGTGGCGTGGCTTTCAACGAATCACTGCATGATGACCTTCTTGGACCTGTATTTTCATCAGAAGGATTCGATCTTGATAATGCAAAAGCATACCTAACGGACGGAACAAATCTCGGCACATTGAAAAACCTGCGCAGGATGAAAGAATCAAAGCGAAGAAAACCACGAAAAAAGGGAAAAAGAAAGAAAGGTAAAGGGCAAGGGGATAAAAAATGAAGTTCGATAACATTTTTAATTCATTTCACCC
>JAUWBW010000164.1 GCA_030609665.1 Methanosarcinaceae archaeon
GGTTCTTGTTAAAAAGTATCGAGAGATGATTTAATAAATGGGATATGTTCATCAAGAGTTACGACCGTATACAGGTGCATCCGTCTCAAGTGCCGCTGAACTAGTAGTTGTAACCAATGGCACAACACATGATTTTTTAGATATAACAGGCATAGGGTTATTACATTGGGTTTTATTTAGAGCAAGAGCTGGATCAAATAGTGAAAATATCGTTCCAATAATTGAAGCTGACGGGGTGCAACTACAACCGGTACTGTCATTTGCTATGTTTAATTCGTATGGGTTTTCTGTAGGTTCAAAACCTATGCAACTATTACAATATGGAGCGGATGGGAATTGTGTTATACTGTATAATTTCGAAAATGGTTTCGCATACAATAAAAGTCTTAAACTTAGTGGGGCAAATGGAACAGGGGCGGATCGTGTAATGGATTGTTTTTACTGTCTTACGGGATATATAAGCTAAAGAGGAAAAAATGAAAATACCAACAGTCGGAACAATAGGGAGCATTGCGTTACTAGGCGGCATTGGATATGTCGCATATCAATTTATAACGGGAAATTGGAAATTGCCAGGTTTGCCAACATTACCCGCACCTGATCCACAAACAATTAAAGAAACAGGTGTAGTGGGCGGTATAGGTGACATTGTTTATAATGTTGTTCAAGCACCTGACTTAAGGGAACGTGCAGAAGAACGGGCAATAGAACCGCTTATCCCATTTCCTAAAGCGGTAGCAGAGGTAGTAAGTGAGGACATACACGAACAAGGGTTGGGTTTATCTTTATTGAAAGCACCGGTTACAATAGGTGCCGGGTTGGGTGCAATTACGCAACATGGCCGGTATCTTGGAACATTGCCAAGAGACGAAAGAACCGCCGCTGAAAGATTAGAAAGCGAAAAAAGAATGACTTTCAGATCAACACCGGAAGGTATCGCCGCAACTGCGATATCGTCTATATCTCCACCATTGGCGGCCATCAATATCATATCTACAGCGATAGATGCGGTAAGAATAACAGCACCACCACCAAAGCCGCAACCAATTATTCAACCAAAGACAATAACACCGTCTAAGGTTGTAGCGGCCATCGTAACGGGGAAAACACCACAACAACGAATACAGGCCATGAGGGATTTAATGAGAGTGAGATATGGATGATAAAACGCTTAAATACATATTTGCCATGTATTCTATTGGGATTGTTGCATCCTTACAAGCTATCGCGTGGTATTGTAGATACAATGGTACGGTTTTTGCATTTACTTCGTTGATCATTGGCGGTATAATCGGATCAATTTTAGGTTTTTCCATCACAAGAGCGGGTAAGTAGGCCTTACTTACCCCCTTTTTCCTCCTCAAAGTGAGGGGTTTTGTGTTCATAATCTGTTTTGTAGTAGTTGTTGAAAAAAGGGTATATCTCAAAAACGCCCTATCGAGAAACATCTTTTTGATACGTGTTAGCACGAATTTCGTGTTTTACGATTGAGATAGGTATTAGCACTCATGGTGTTCAACGGGAGGATATATATATATATATAAATAGTAATAAAAGTAAGGTATACATACATAGTCGTTAAGTAGTAGTAGTAGTATTACTACCTTGAAAAATGGAGGAAATGAAATGGTAGAAAAATATGCAACATACAAATATGGAACGAAATCAATGCGAATACAGGTCTTAATGGAACCTGAATTACTTACGAGCATTAAAACATATGCTGTTGAACATAAAATAGAACATAAAAACGATAGCCAACTGATTAGAAACGTGCTTATGACGGGAATTACACAACTTCAGGACATGGAATTAACCATTTATATCCTGAAAGGCAATAAAGAGGATCGAAAAAAAGAAATGGCCGCTCTTATAACGCAATCGGAGAATCAATCTAAGCACATCATCGACTTAATAAAGGAAAACGAGATACTTAAAAAGAATATTAAAGCAAAAACCAAGAGGGTGAAGAAATGAGCGGTTTTGAAATATTGTGTTGGTTATTAGTTGGTGTTGTATGTACATATGCGGCGGTTGGGTTGGGGATTGGTATATATTCGTTAATACAATATGGTAGGGAATTATAATGGGAAAAATGACTTTAATAAGAAAAAAAATATACGCAGACAGTAGAGAATTTTATCACAGGTTATATACACAGAAAACATTAGATCGATGGATTGAGGTGAAATAATGAAATATACCTGTAAAATTTGTAAAAAAACTCACAAAACTAAATTCAAGTATCAAAATACTTGTAAATCCTGTTTTGATAAATTTTTAAAGAATGAGGTGGCGTAATGGAGGGTGAACTAATTTTCTTAGGGTTTCTAATGTTGATCGGTCAAATAATCCTAATGCAGATGTGGCAAAATGGATGGTTTAGAAAGGAGAATTTCAAGATACAAAAATCGTTGGTAATGGCTCAAAACAAATTAAAAATGCGAAAACTTGAGAAAGAAATGGGATTAAACCCAAGTAAAAAGATAGTAGAAGATACTGCTCCCGGAGCAGTAGACGCGATCTCCGGTTTGTTACCTTTACTTAAAAATCTTGATCCCGATCAAGTAGGGGCTTTAGTAGATCGTTTCGTAGGTGGCAGTGAAGAAGGCGGCGAGGGGGCACCTAAAGGGGATCCAATAAGTATGCTTATGGATTACGCTACACGAAATCCAGAGATGGTACAAGGACTTATAGAGGGACTAGGAGTGAAAAATGCAGAAAAAGCCCAAATCACCCAAGTGTAAACAATGCGGGGCGTGTTGTACTGTTTGGGATGGTAACGGATGGAAGGACTGCAAATATCTTATTAGATATATTATGGGTACTAGTAGCACTCCTCGCACTCGTTGTGCAATTTATCAACATCGTCTTTATGCAATCATCGGTAAAAATCAGTATTGCGGTTACCGTGATAGGCATCAGTGGAATTATCCGGGGTGTCCTTTCAATAAGGAGCATCAGAAAACTCACCCAAGATTTATAATGAATCAAGTCGATTAAATCTTATGGCAAGACGTAGACGCACTAGGAAGGTTACCCGTTACGTTACTAGGAAAGCCAAAAGTGGCTACCGGAAACGTAAGGGATTGCTAACGGGCAATACGGGTAACATGATTATTGGAGCAGGGGCGGGTTTTGCATCTCCCTATATACCTAAAGTTTTAGGGGTATGGACTTTACCTGTCGTTTATGGCGGTGCGGGTTATATTTTCAAAAAACCGGCATTACTTAGTATCGCCGGCTATGAATTGGGGAAAACGCTTTCGACCGGAGGTCTACTTAGTGGATTGATTGGCGGAGGCAATGGCGGTGGAGTCAGTCAAATCTAGGTGATGAAACATGGCAACAGCATTTTATGGAACAATTGTCATTAAAGGCGATTCTGGACGACAACAGGTAGACCGTTTTTCACATACTGACGTATCTTTGGCTTATGCCCTTTTTGATTCACAGGGAGCAACGGGGTTGCTTCCAGTAAAAGAAAGCGGTGTAATTTCGGATTTAATACTCAATATCACAGCTGCAGGTACTACATTAACGTTCAAGCTGATTATCGACGGTGTCGATACCGGAATCCGTTGGGTACAAAGTGCGAGTTTCCCGACAATTAACAATAGGTTCTTTGTCAGTAATCCAGTTCGGGTTCGAGCAGGGCAAACAATACAGATTCAAGCGATAACATAAAGGGGGCAGAAAATGCCCGTTCTTCCTACTTTATACCGTAACAGTACGACAGCAACATCAGATATAGCTTTTAAACTTGTAAAAAAAGACACGTGGTTTGAATCGATAGATGTTTTCATATATGACAATAGTGCATATATGGGCGACCTTCGCGATCAAGATGTTTTAATCACAGCTAACGACATCTATTATTTGTTACATCCAGTTAATCTACATGATTTTTATTTTAAAAACGCTATTGCAGGAAATAACACACGTGTAGTCGCTGCAGGTGTTTTATTGTCTGATTCTCGAAAGCGACAGCTGGATATTCCGGTGGTGTAATCTATATGCCAATAAGTAAAGAAGATAGATTTAAACTCGAGCTTATAGATTTAACAGATGATACACTAGTTGCACATGCACCGACAAATTTTACAAATGCGTTACAGCCTCCTTCCGGGTGTATTTACAAAATTGTAGGGTTAAAAATAGATATACCTATTCCGGTGGGTGGATCTGCGGGTACACACAGTTTAACTGTTGTGCATGAACTAACAGATACATTTCAACATATGTATGTAAGCAGTGCTTTTGATACAACAATATATTTTCAAATGTCAGAAGGGCTAGGGGGTACCACTAAGAAACCCGTATATCCTAATGTGTTACATGTACTAAACACATTATATGCAAATCACGATAACCCTATAAACTTTGTTTATACAAATGCATCAGATGCAGATCAAACGGGAACACGAATAATAAAGGTTCTTGTTAAAAAGTATCGAGAGATGATTTAATAAATGGGATATGTTCATCAAGAGTTACGACCGTATACAGGTGCATCCGTCTCAAGTGCCGCTGAACTAGTAGTTGTAACCAATGGCACAACACATGATTTTTTAGA
>JAUWBW010000155.1 GCA_030609665.1 Methanosarcinaceae archaeon
CGCGGCGAGATTCTCAAATAATGGCAGGTCTTTTGAATATACGATCTTGTTTGCAAATTCCTTATTCAGACCAAATTCCTTTTCGAACCTCTTTGCCCGCTCGGTCAAAAGTTCCGGCAACTCGATCGATCCAAAATAGTCCGCAGATATCTCGACCTGAGGCACATCCGTTTCAGGATACATCCTTGCAGCACCCGGCAGAGGGCGCATATATGCAGTAGTACCATCAGGATGCGCACGGCGCGTCTCTTCCGGCACAAATTCAAGTGACTCTTTTGCACGTATGATGACAGCCTCCATAGCACCACATGCACGCTTTTCCTTGTCAGCGACCATAACAACCGCATCGCCATCCTGCGCACCGACTGCATTACGGAGAGAATTGACCTCCTTTTCAGTTATGCCATAACTTGGAAGTTCATCAGTATGGAATATACCGCCAACACCTGACGTTTTTGCACGGTCTGAAAACTCGGTTCCAAGCCGCCGCCCGGACTGTACCTCCCTGCCGATAAGTCCTTCAAATTTAGGAAGAAGCACTGCAAACACTTTTCCTTTCTTGAGTGCTTTTTTGATAACCTTTGATTGTGTATTTGTAAAAACATCCGTAACATCGAATATCTCATCACAGACGGATGCCCCTCTCTGGAGAAGTTCATCCATGATCGCAAGAAGATTAACCTGCCGTTCAACCTCGTTTTCAACAATAGTTTCGATAAGATCAAGAGCTTGCACACCTTTGACCTCGACACGTGAACCTTTTGCGATGGAAATATTGACATCCTGCCTGATCGTGCCCAATCCTCGTTTAACCTTGCCTGTCGAGCGCAGAAGCATCCCTATCTGTTTCGCAGTTTCCTTTGCATGAGCAGGTGATATAATGTCCGGCGCAGTCCCTATCTCAACAAGAGGGATGCCAAGACGATCGAGTGAATAATAGACTGAATCCCCAACTTCCTCGATCTTCTGGGCAGCTTCTTCTTCCAGGCATAAAACATCCACACCGACTTTTCCTTTCGATGTTTCAAGATATCCGCCATTGCCAAGGAATGCAGTCCTCTGGAACCCGGATGTGTTAGATCCGTCAACCACGATCTTTCGCATCATGTGCAATTGGTCAACCGGATGCATATTAAAAAGTTTGGTAATGGAAAGCGCAATATCAAGGGCTTCCCTGTTTAACTCTCGCGGTGGCTCGTCATCATTCTCAACTAAACAGGTTGTGTCATATGCTTTGTAAACATATTTTCGATTTACCTTTGTTTGCTCCAATGCCGCACGGTCAGTTTCACCCATCTCGCTTGCAGTTGCCCTCAAATACCTAAAAAACTCAAAGTTCGACTCATCCGTGTCGCGTATTTTTGTTGGACATTTGCAGAATAGTTTCTCTTTTGAATCCAATTGCTGGTGAATTTCAAGTCCGCACATCAATCCAAGTTCAGCGTAGTCGAATTTTTTGCTCATGGTAGATCACGTATAATTTGATTATTTTTTTCAGTATTCATTAAAATGGTTTAGTCAACAAACCGCCTGCGCATGTATAAAGTTATTGATTCTCAAAATTTATGAACTCCAATTTTTTATTCGATTTTTGATAAGGAAATCGATAAAAATCCTCGATAAAATGAAGCATAAACTATATTTCAACCACTTCTTGATAAAGATCGATTAAGTGATTGCTCCGCAAGCGAAATTTAGTTCCATGATTATGACCAGTGCGTGCATCAAAATCCACAAGTATATTTCCTTTTTCAAGACCAGAAATGAACTTTTCTAAATCGAGTCCCTTCAACATGAATATGTTTTCATAATAAAAATACTCTTGACCATCTTCCTTCTTAACATCGGTTTTAACAAAGAAACAATTATGCAGTTTTGTCCCTGCTTTATGAAACAAATCATCAAATCCCCAGTAAAGTTGCGGTGAAAGTTCCCCTAATCCAATATTGTTTTCCACACTTTTCAACCATTCAAGATTATTGTCCCCTACGGATTTTGCATCAAATGAAATCAAAACTTTTCGCTCATGATGGTCAACGACAACTTTAAAGCCACGGTCACTTCGAGATTGACCATGGATTGTTTGACGAAAACTTTTTTCATCTGCCGGATGTTTAGAACCCGCCTTTGCATGTGCCCACCCATATTTTGGCAAAAGTAATGACGGAACAAACTTACAACCACGAGGAGAAGGTTCCATATGGAATAAAGTTACAAGCGCGGATGTGTTCTTGCGCTGTGTTTTTAATTCCCACTCTGCCGCATTTGGAAGAGGCAGATTGTTTTCTTCAATACCTAACAAGTCCTCTAATATATTCCCTACACTTCCAGCATTGCCCGTCCTATTGTTTGCAATCCAACCTTGAGACCGAATTTGATTTAGAGCCTCAATTAATGATTCCTTGGTATATGTTTTCATGATTATTCCCATTTTGATAATGATAATTGGGTTTCCGCATTTTGAATTACCATAGATGTTTTAAAATCGGTCACTCTATTAGAAAGTCTTTTTTCAGCCATTTCACAATAATTCGGTGAAAGTTCAATGCCGACATAATCCCGCCCTAAGTTTCTTGCAGCAACCGCCGTAGTGCCAGAACCCATAAATGGATCCAAAACTGTCCTTGCCAGAGTAGAAGAAATACATCGTTCAATTAAAGAAACCGGAAATGGAGCCGGATGCTCATTCTTAGTTTCCTGTGTAAATTCCCAAACATCGCCAAATGCATTTGCTTTAGGTGCCAACTTAAACTTTGGTTTGGCGATTAAGTATATTACTTCGTATGTGGGCAAAAAATATCCCTGATTAAAATTAATTCCACCTTTGCGCCTCCAAATGATAATCTGGCGGACAGGGAAATCTTGAACTATGTCTTGCCGATCTTGGAGAATGCCCTTTTGAACACGCCATTTATGATTATAAAATATAGCACCATCGTCAGGTATTAAACGCAGCATTTCAGAAAGACATTCCCTCTGCCATGCCACATATTCTTCATGAGGCATACAATCATGATGGTTACTATAGCCATTTACCAGAGCAGCATTAGCCCATTTACCACCCCTGCCATCTTTCATCCCATTACCCGAAGAGTTTTTAAGATTATATGGTGGACTAGTCACAATTAAATCAATGCAGCCATCCGGCATTTGTCGCATGACCTCAAGACAATCCCCACAAATGATTTTATTCAAAAAATCATGTGGATATTCCAGTTCTTTGTTTTTTATCTGAATTGGCATAATTATTTCCTAAAAATGAGCGTAATTGATGATTTTTAGTATTGAACTACATGCAGTAGTTTGAGTTCGAAATATAACAATGTTTCTATTAATGAAACTGCAAAATTAATTATATTTATCCTTTTTTAATGCGTTTACTTACTGCAGCCCTTGCTTCTTCCGCCGGTTTGCATTCCCATGTGCGCCGAATTTTCACATTTTTAAGAGCAGGCATTGCTTTTTCGATCCGCTCCCTCGCAGCACTTAATAGCGATTCATCAAATTTAGGCATCTCGACCTCGACATGCTCACGCGGCAATTCCGCTTCAACTTCAAGCACTCTGGACGTATCAGGATTGTTTCGTTTTGATGTCACCATGGATTCAACTGCATCGTTCCACTGCGAAGCCCATGGTGAATCCGGAATATCCGTATGATTCACTTTATCGCGCGAAACGCGAATCACATCAACATGGCATGCATTGACACATGCACCGCAGTACGTACAGTAATCTTCAACAATTGCGATCTTTTTGCCAGTGTCTTCCGGAACATACCAAAGGTGCGAAGGACATACATTGAAACACCCATGACACCCCTGTGGGTCACACTTATCGATGTTAATCTCAACAAGTGATATCTCACCCTCAAACGGTTTTTTCACATCAACCGCATCGTAAGGACAAACTGCTTTGCACCATGTGCACCGAGTGCACTTTCCATCATCAATAGTAATAATGCCCTCTATTGCTGGCGCTTCGCAAGGGCGCTCACCTTTTACACGTATCGCATCTTCAGGACATAGGTCCTGACAAAGAACGCAGTAATCACATTTGTCCTCATCCACTAATATCTGCTGAAATGGCGTGAGATCTGTAGGTGTTGGCTCACGTTCAACCATGATGAAAGCGTAGCAAAACTTTGCACACACACCACAGAAATTGCATTTATCAAGGTCGATCTCGATCTCGCCTTTCGCATCCTCCTTAAAAGGAGCGATCTCCTCTTTTTTCTTGAACGTAAATTCAACCTCGATCGCATCTTCAGGACATGCTGCCTCGCACAAAACACATGGCAAGCACTTTTCATTGAACCGAACATACGAATCATACACCGGATAATTATCCTCATCCGGCAATTCCCCTTCAAATTCCATCTTAAATGCATGAACGGGGCAAAAATTGGCACACATGCCGCAAAATGTACACTTTTCAAGATCCATCATGACAGGTGGTGCATCCATACCTGTTGCGATCTCGTGCATGGGACCCAGTTCAAGTGCTTTTGTAGGGCACAGCCCCACACAAATACCACATCCTGTGCAGCGTTTATAATCATAATCCAGTATCTTTTTTGACTTTTCAGTAACCTGGCTATAAATGAAATTCGACCCCTGAACATCCATGTCTTCTGTGACAGTGATAGTTTCATCGCCACCATCCGAACTACCGGATACCACATCTGCAGTCATTCGGAATCCCCTAATATCTCAGAACCTATCGGACCCAGTTCTTTCAGATCATCAACAAAACTTTCAATGGATTTTGCAAATTTCTCGCCTTCCGCTGCCGATATCCATTCAACCTTTAGCCGCTTTGGACTTAGCCCAATATCTTCAAGCACCCCTTCAAGAGCGTTC
>JAUWBW010000039.1 GCA_030609665.1 Methanosarcinaceae archaeon
CCTATGGAAAGGTAAAAAAGTCGCAGTTTCATATGCACTTATCATTTTCGTAGCAACAATGTTGTCACTTTCCCTCAAATCGTTGTTTGAAGTTCCTCGCCCCGAAGACGTACGCTTTGTCATCGAAGCACGTGGGTATTCCATGCCAAGCGGACACACAATCCGCTCTTTTGCATCTGCAATGTTTTTACACCCACTTGTAAATAATGGCAAGTCCAGATTATTAATATGGATGCTGGCATTACTTATGGGATTAAGTCGGATTTTTGTTGGAGTACACTATCCATCAGATGTTTTGGCTGGTGCACTTATTGGGGGTATTATTGGATATGCTGGAATCAAAATGCAACCATATATCATGAAATATGTAGGTTGATATGATATCAAAAAAAAGCTCGTATTGTCTTAAAATTAAACTTCAAATCTAAAACTCGTTTAATTTCAACTGCCTGCGGTGACATTCTTCGCCTGGGATCTCAACAGGATATGACCCCGTCAGACAACCAAGACACAGGTTCTCTTTGTCAATTCCAACTGCTTTGACAAGACCCTCTATACTCAGGTATCCAAGTGAATCTGCATTTATCACAGCTTCAACACCCGGTACGGTCTTGTGGGCTGCGATGAGTTCATCCCGTGTCGCCATGTCAATTCCAAGATAACAAGGTGCAATAATTGCCGGACTTCCTATTCTTGCATGCACTTCAACGGCACCTGCGCTGCGAACCATGTCAATTATCCTTCTGGATGTAGTCCCACGCACAATGCTGTCATCAATAAGAATGACACGCCTCCCCTCGATATTCTGTGATATCGTATTCATCTTAAGTCTCACAGCAGTTTCACGCATCGCCTGTCCGGGTATGATGAATGTTCGACCGATATACCGGTTTTTCATCAATCCTTCATGATATTTTATACCGGATTTATCAGAATATCCAATCGCAGATGTGATTCCTGAATCCGGAACCGGAGAAACGATATCTGCATCAACCGGATACTCAACTGCAAGCTGTTCCCCTATCCGCTCACGTACACGATATACAAGCTGACCATCTATAATAGAGTCAGGTCTTGCAAAATAAATATATTCAAAAACACAATGTGCTGGATGTTTTTCATTATAGATGCGGTGACTCTTGATCTCGCCGTCTTTAAAGACCACGATCTCACCGGGGTTTACATCACGTATAAGTTTCCCATTCAGTGTATCAATTGCAACGCTTTCAGATGCAACCACATGCCCACCTTCAACCTCTCCGATACAAAGCGGTTTAAGTCCAAGCGGATCCCTGACAGCTATTAACAGATCATCTATCAGAATTGTAAGTGAATATGAACCCACAAGCCTGCGCATGACAGCGTGGATAGAATCAACAGGATCTGATCTCAGGAGTTCTTTGATCAGAAGATGTAAAATGACTTCACTGTCTGAATCTGTGATGAAAATACTGCCTTTCGACTCAAGTTCATCACGGAGTTCTTTGCTATTTACAAGATTACCATTGTGTGCCAAAGCGACAGTTCCGCCTTTAAAATTCACAATGAACGGCTGGCAATTCTCAATTCCGGAGGCGCCTGTTGTTGAATAGCGGACATGACCTATTCCAACGTTACCACTAATATTGTCAATCTCTTCTTTAGAATAGACTTCCGGAACAAGACCCATTCCCTTTAGGGAATGTACCATGCTACCATCATGAACAGTTATGCCTGTGGATTCCTGCCCCCTATGCTGAAGAGCATAGAGTGCATAATATATCTGAAGAGCGGTTGGGTTTGATTGTGGTTCTGCATTATGCATGACCACGCCAACAACACCGCATTCTTCTCGCATTTTAGCCCTCTGGCATGAAAAAAGCTTACGTTATAATTTTTATATTGAATTAATATTTGCACTTTGCCTGCCATTTGTAACTTCTCATGCGTTTGGACTTTCCAAAACCACATGATGTGCATTGTTTAGTGTGGATGTTGAGTGAAACGCTTCCGCAGCGTCTGCATGTTACATGGGTTCGTTTTTGTTTTTTACCCATTGAAGGAGTACCTTTGGACATTTATTATCACCTTATTTAAACGATATAATCTAACGATGTTTTACTATTACTATTATTATTTGAACAACAATAAACTGCCATTTATTGTATCGGAGATTAGCCTTGATGCATTTATTACTTAATATACATTACGGAGATACATATACTACATTGTCCCCACGGATCACAACGCTATCTACCTTTCGTATGGATTCTCCATCTTTAATTTCTTCGGCTTTGTTAAGTACAAGATTCATGTGTACATCATAACCCTGCAATTCACCCCTGAACTCCCGTGCACCTTTCAATCGTACAATAACAGGCGTATTCAGTGAATCATTTAGTATATCAAGAGGTCTGTTTCCCATATTCAGTCATCCATTGTTCTATAAGTTGTATTTGATTATTGTATTTGATTATTGATCGATCTAAACCACATAGTCCGATAATCGATTATGATTGTCTTTAGAACTCTTAAACCAATCGGTTGTTTACAATAATATTGATGCATCAAACTTGCAAGTACAATATATAAGGCTATCGAATGACTGAAACATATGTTTAAAATTGCATCCGTAAGTATTTAAACTGAAAAATAGATATTAAGCCGAATTCCTAATTTCCTAATTCAATGTATTCAACAACATTGCTATATACATAGATCAAAATTTGAGGAAAAACCATGAACACATCAACTAAAAAACTTATAATTACACTATTGTTCACAGTCAGCCTGATATTAATTTCCGGCTGTCTCGAAGATAATAAAACACAGATGCCAGTACCAGAACAAAATACAAACATGCTCCCCCAAACATCGTCAATCGCATACACTGTCGCCGAACTGAATGAGACCCCATATGGATATTCGAGAGCTGAGATCACAGGTAAGATTGTAAATACAATAGATGTAGCTGGTTACACATATGTCGCACTTGGTGATGATGCAGGAAAAATAGTATGGGCAGCAATACCACAAACACCTATTGAACTTGGTACAAAAGGAACCATCGTAGGAAGCATCATGAAAGACTTTCCAAGCAGTACGCTTGGGATATTTCCAGCCATCATCTTTTCAGATGGAATTCAAGCAGCAGCCATTGAGAATCCCACAAATGCAGATATTCTTGAAACTCCTGCTTCGTATGATCGTGTCGTTGTAAGCGGCACGGTTAACCAGACAATGGACACATCCAGTTACACGTATATTGAACTTGATGATGGTACAGGACTCATCTGGGCAGCAGTATCACAAACAGAGATTGCTGTTGGTGATAATGTGACAGTTAGCGGCGGTGCACAATCAGGATTTGAAAGTACGACAGTGGATATGACATTCCCTGTTCTGGTAATGGGCACGCTTGTTACTGATAGTGATGAAACTGTTTCGGAAACAATGAGTGATGCGGATTTTGCAGCATACCATAATTTCTGATCGTTGAATAGGAACAAAATCGAACACCATATCCAATAGGTAATCAAAATGACCAAAACGCCTGTTGTGCTGACAATCGCAGGTACCGACTCCGGCGGGGGTGCCGGAGCTTCGGCAGACCTTAAGACGTTCGCGTCTATTGGTGTGCATGGTACATGTGCCATAACGTCAGTGACATCACAAAACACAACAGGTGTTATTAGCGCATATGACCTGCCATCGCAGGTTGTTAAAGATCAGATCGATGCCGTATGCACGGACATGGATGTGCGGTGGGCTAAAAGTGGTATGCTGGCATCTCCTGAAATTGTATCTACTGTTGCAGAATACATCAAGAAGTACGACCTTTCACTTGTGGTTGATCCTGTTATGGCAGCCGAAGCCGGAGGCGACCTGCTGACAACTGACGCGCTGTCGGTCATGCGGGATGAACTGCTGCCCTTGTGCGCGGTCGTTACCCCGAATACCTACGAAGCGAGTGCAATTTCCGATATTACGATTGAAGATCGTGAAGATGCAAAACGCGCTGCAAAAGCTATTTCTGACATGGGTGTTCCAACAGTGATAGTCACGGGTGGGCATCTTGATGCATCAGATGTCGTTTATGAATCTAAAAATGATACTTTTACAGTGATCTCAGGCAAGTTCATAGAGGGGGGGACACACGGCTCAGGATGTACCTATTCCGCAGCACTCACAGCATATCTGGCGCAAGGTCATTCCGTAGTGGATAGTGCAAGATATGCTAAACGTTTTGTCGAACATGCAATTCGGGAAAGTGTTTCTATCGGAACCGGAGTTGCTCCTGTGAATCAGGTAGCGCATATTCGCAAGGATGCAGCAAGATACGAAGTACTTGACGAGACCGGACGTGCAGTTGAGATGCTTACAGGATGTGAATCGTTCGCTAAACTGATCCCGGAGGTTGCCTGCAATATTGCAATGGCAATACCGGATGCCTGCGATGTACAGGATGTGGCAGCAGTTTCGGGAAGGATTGCAAAGCTTAAAGGAAAAGCCGTAAATGTCGGGTGTGTCGAGTTTGGTGCAAGCAGCCATGTTGCAAGGATCATCCTTGCTGCCATGCAATTCAACAAGAATATTCGGGCATCGGTCAATATCAAATACTCAATGGATGTGCTTGATGTGTGCAAAAAACTTGAGCTCACGATCTCATCCTTTGATCGGGCAGATGAACCTGAAAAAACAAGCACGATGGACTGGGGAGTCACACATGCGATAAAAGAATACGGCAGTGTTCCCGACATAATCTCTGACGTGGGAGGAATTGGGAAAGAGCCAATGGTTAGGGTGCTTGGCAGTGGAGCGTTAGATGTTGCAAAAACAGCTGTGAGAATCGCAAAAGAACTGGACGAACTGTGAATATTGGTCTCACAATATCTTTTTAATCTTCTCGCACGCTTTTTTCATTTTTAGGAGTATCAAACCTTCATTTCCATTTAATTCGGTGAGTACGGTTAGTATCGCATTTGAACCTGCCTTCATTGAAAATATATTTCCTTCTGTAGTCTTGAGCAGCAAATGTTCCATCTCGCCTTTGTCAAGTTTCCTTGCAGTATGTTCTGCTGACCTCATTGTCATTGCGACCATCGCACCGATGATCTCAGCACCAAGATCACAACTTTCTGTGTCAGAGGCTATGATAAGTCCATCATTTGAGAATATTGCAGACGCCTGTATTTCGCCTATGTCCTTTAAGTCGCTCAATATCTTAGAGAGCATTTTTGATATCGTTAAATTCTCCACGGTATACTCAATCCCCCCACATTCTAACAGCAGTTGTTGCCAGCATATAGATTCCAATAACAAGGAAAAGTAAATGCAAAAAAACAAATATTCGGCCTAACCACGCCCACTCTTCATACGCGCCCATGTACGAATAATACGACCTGAATATAGAACCCATCAACATAATAACAGCGGATATTCCAACAACAAACCAACCACGCCTGAATATTCGAAGAGTGAATTTATTTGATGCATATACCGAGATCAATATAATGCAAAAGCTCATAATAAAGTTCAAAAGTTCAATAATCGTTGCCGTATTAATTTCCACAACAAACCACCAAAATAAATCGAACATCATATAACATAAATGTTTTGTAATCACATCTGTTTAAAATTAAAATTATTCAAACAATTATTAAATTTATCTAGGTCTATTGACAATCAATCAATTGTAGGTTATATGTCCAGAGAAAATTAGCTTAAACATATTAAGCATATTAATGTATTTTAGTTCACATTCAATTAGATGAGGTATAACAAATGGAATCCACAAAGAATTAAGCAACGAATAATTTTAGATACAGCAAATGCACGCAAAATGCGTGCATTCTTTTTTTTCTTTATTTCACTTCACTTTATTTGCGAATGAAACTTGTCCATGTAATTGACATAAGCCCGAATATATTCCGCATGCGGCCAGATAAGCGGTATTGTAACATACGCTAATCCATACTTCCATTTTGGATGATTGCGAGTGTTCTCGATCATCGTCATCTTGCTGTCCCTGAGTATCTTTGCGTTGGTATAATCCTCCAGCCACATCTCGAATCTTTCTATTGTTGAGATATGTTCCGGCAACAAATAATTGTGCGCCATGTCAACCACCCAACCAAGATACATCTCTGCCATATCCTGATTATCAACTGCAGTATAATGGTTTGCCAACTGGCATGTAAAGTGGCACCACGGACCATATCCGCCATTGTTCCGACCCCAAAGTTCAGGATAACGGTTCAGCCCCCCGATCTCCTTATCCCATAGGTTTTCATGGATCCTCTTGACAGTAGCTAGATTCTTTACATCATGTTCATCGATCAATTCAAAATATGCAGGAGCATATTCCACGGCATCAACATCGATTACAGCAGAGGCAAAAGCATCGTATCCGATCGGGTTGCTGCTCTTGTCCTTAACCCGAATGCACTTGATGAAAGAGCGTCTTCGAGGGCTGTACATGCGTGTCAATATCGCTTCCTTTATTGTCACGGCTTCAGATTCCCATTTGGACATATCTTTATCAATAGCCTGCCCCATCTTAACAGCAGCGAAAATTCCGGCACAACATGCCGAATTCGCATATATCTCGAACCCGTGTTCGTATGCAGGATACTCGTGAATGCTGTTAATAGTGTGTATAAGGTCTACTTCCTCATTCTTGTTCATCAATATGAACTCAACAGCCTTTTCGATCGTTTCCCAGTGCTTAAGTACAAATTCCTTATCAGCCATCTCTTCAAAAAATGAACCACCTGTCGCTTCGAAATACTTGCCAAGCGCAAAAAGGATCAAGCCATTGCCATCTATCTGCAGATCCTTATAACTGGCATCATTCCCGTCAACATCATACCGCTGTGAGAACTCACCCGAAGGCTTTTGGGATTTGAGCATAAATTCCAATCCTTTCTTAGCCTCATCCATCAGTCCACCGGCAATCGCACCCAGAATATCGATCGAATGGTCTCTTGGATAAATAAAAGGATACCTTGTACCGGGTGGACTCGCATAGAATCCCCCTTTTTCATGCTGGTTGTTTTTCAATATCTTGATGCTGTTCTCATAAAGCTTGAGTGCTTCAATTTTATTCAAATAACTCACTCCGTTGTGGGATTCTCTATCCTAAATACACAAACCGATTTTTCCAATATCTTATCGACATCATCCCTTGACATTCCGGCTTTTTCTATTGCCTTGTCATTGTATGCAACCGTTGCTGAAAGAGGTGATTTGCATCCCAGGTGCAGCATTGTGTTACCTGCCATCTCAGCCCTGTGTTTGCGGTAACTGTGGTGAAGTATGCAGAATATGTGCGATATTGCCGGAAATTCCCAACCTCTGTCGGATTCATCTCTCTTTTTATTCGTGTGTTTGATAATGTCCATGAATTGGGATGGGCGTTCTCCTTCTATTTCCACAAACTCGATCAGTTCGTTTGCAAATGGACAAATGGGCATGTAGTTAATATTATCTTCCCTGGCACCTTCAACCCCGGGACCTTCTTTTTCACCCAATTTTTTACCTATTGCCATAATCCATTTGTCTGCTTCTTCCGGACCGACCATGTCCACAAGTTCAACAATTCCCATCAAAAATGCTTTTGGCATCATACTGCTAAGTCGTATCATTTTATTACCCCATGTTTAGATAGAGGATTTCGATAGAGAATTTCAATAGAAATACTCGATAGAGAATTTCAATAGAAATACTCGATAAATCCTCGATTGATTTTAGTGATTATGAATTAATGCGTTTTAAACTACATCTCAAACAAACTGTCTGTTTAAATTGTCAATTTAGTTAATTGGTTACTAACTAGTTTTAGGATGAAAGTATATCAAGTATTGCAAGGTTCCAGCCAACTGGTCCGATTCCCTTGACTTTGTTTATACTGGCGTCGGTTATGGATGCATCATGTTGACCGCCTGGCTTTTGGACAAGCAACGGAATATCCACAGCTTGAAGCATCGGAAGGTCGTTTTGACTGTCTCCAAGTCCAATCGTTTTGACTTCATCAGCAGCAAACTGCCGTCGGTATATCGCAGACAGGATCGTTACAGCCTTGCCTTTATCATTGTCACCGATGATGTGCCAGTATCTGCCACCACGCGTATGACTCAGACCATGTGACTTTATGAGTTCGATCAAACGCTTCGCAGCCTCCGGCGTATCCCCACCTTCACCCAGCCTGAATGCTTCGTCATATTCCCGAATCTTTGCAAGTCTTGCAGATTCAATGTCAAGACCCGTATCTTCACTAACACCGACGTCGTCGAGGTCTCCAAAACCTATTATCTCAAAATCCACAGATGTGCGGATATCTTCAAGGGTTTTTCTCAAGGTGTCATAACCAGTGCCAAGTTCAATGACATCATAATTGGACAAAATGCCGCTACTGGCATATTCAACATCAAAATAATTGTGCGGGATGAATATCGCACCCCCGTTCTCAGATATGAACGGATGGGATATGTCAAGTTCTTTGACATACACCTCTAATTCTGCCCTCGTTTTACTGGTACAAAATATGAGCGGGATACCCTGCTCTTTTAACGCATCGAGTGCGGGCTTTGCGGCTTCATAGGAATATGTATCATGGTCAATCAATGTCCCGTCCATGTCTGTGAATACAATATACTTCATGTTATCCATGTTTCCCTTTCTTCTTATTATATATTCTGCATCAGTTTTCCATAATGTCTTTTTTATAGACAATAGTTCGATATGGATATGGTATTTCAATACCTTCTGCATCGAATCTTTTCTTTATTGATTCAATTAGATCGCATCCTGTGATAAATGCAACTGAACGGTCAGACACCCAGAAAGTCAGGCGCAGGTTTACTGCAAAATCACCAAGTTCCGTTACAACGACCCTAATCTCCTTGCCGCCAACGACTTCAGGATGATACATGCGCACATCGTTGAGATGAAGGACATTTGCATGGTTTTTGGCTTCCTCGATCATGATGCTGCGTGCATGGTCAATGTCAGCATCATAACCAATTCCAATGTCGAGTGGCCATAGTATAGTAGGATCGCTGATAGACCAGTTTATTATTGCCTCGTCACTGATTATATGGTTTGGTATGATGAGTCTGCGATTATCCCATGTGGTAACAACGGTATGTCCAAGTGTTATGTCCGATATTGTTCCATATTCATCATGGATGGTCACAATATCCCCAACTCCGAACGGTCGGAATACTGCCAATGAGATTCCCGATATTATGTTGGAAAGACTGCTCTGTGCAGCCATACCTACAACAAGTCCCGCAAATCCGGCACTTGCAAAAATGGCAAATGATATATTTTCAAGAAACGGCACGCTGCTGACAACGATCATGATGCCGGCAAGGTATACGATAGCAACGGCAATGCGCCTTACAAGCCCATAAACGGTCTCATCGATATCCATTTTTGTACTTAGCACTTTAAACTGGACTTTGAGCAAACGATCAACGATTCTTGCAATAATGATGGTGGCTATGACAACTACAAATATGAACAGGGCGTTTGCGACGTTCCACGAAAGCAAGATATTGAGAATAGACATGAGCCACCTTTTTGCATATTTTTTTGTAGTATATGATAGTTGATGGTCATTCTAAATAATATTTACTGAATTGGAACGGCGGCTTTGTATGTGAGAAATTAAAAAAATGTGTGAAAAATTTCATTACAAATTGACATTTGCTCCATTTTTGCTTGAATTGATATGTTATGGTTCTACATAATCGAATAATGATTTTGTGACATATTTTTCAGTTTTATCTTTTACTCTAATGGGAACCATATTTGTATAAAAGCGGCAAACATTGCCTATATGTCAAAGTATGCGCCACATATATATACGCTTATGTATGGCTGTGAGGTGCCCATACAGAACCACCGCCAAAAGCGAGTAAACTCCAAGTCACATCATAGTTTCCAGACCCCCGATGCTTTGAATAGAGAGGCGGGTAACAAGGTTCATTGGGGAATTTGTGAAAAAATATGAGATCATTAATATTTCCGGTAGATCTTGGCTTCAATGGCCCGTTTCCACAACTATGATCAAAAGACGATTGTCAAGTATGTCCAGAATTACCCTGTACTCGCCAACACGGTGTGTGTAGAGTGGGTGACGTTTAGTCCCCTTGATCTTTTTGGAATAAGAATAAGGGTCGTCTTTGATATTACTGATCGATAGAACAATATTTTGTGCAACATCCAGTGGAAGTTTTTTGAGATCCTTTTTCGCTTTTGAAGTATATTCAACTTTATATCTCATAGCAGATCAAACTCTTTCATGATCTCTTCTTCTGGATGCAGGCGACCATGTTTAATATCCTCAAGCGCTTCTTCGATTCCCTGAATTGCTTCATCGCTAAGTGCTTCTTCATCGATCGCCATGTTCACCAATCTGTCTACAACGGAATTGTATGATTCACGCGGATCACGTTTTAGAGACAATAGCATGTCCTTCACTCTGGGATCGATGCAGATCGTAGTAGTTGCTGCCATATAGTATACTATAGGAACCTATATGATATATTAGATTAGGTGTGGAGGTGCGGGGTTTGGTTGATGAAGTCGTTTGCCGGTCGGCGTGTTTTCAACAATGGCGGTCGGTGTTTTACGCTTTTAGGCGGGCGCGGCGGTAGTTTCATTATGGGGTTATGATTTGTGGAGCAGGGCAATTAAAAAAGCCACAGAGGTGGGGGGCAAGGGGGGTGCCTGGCGGCGTATCTCTAAACTTCCATCAAATCTGTCAAATGGCCACAGCATCTACGATATATATCCTTATATATCCTAAATTACTTATTGTTAGCTAAGAGGTAAATTATGAGTGCATCTGAAGCATATCAAGCGTCAACAATATCCCCACATGTGATGGGTATTGAAACAGAATCTTTTCTTATATTATCAAAAATCTCTGAGCAAAAGGAATTACTGGATTTTATATTGAAGAAGTACGATGCAATAAGTCCTGAATACATTGAAAGTATGATAGAACAGGGTGAGATCGAGGAGCATCCTGCATATGAGAACTATCTTTCCGCTCTTTCTTATGAACAAAATATAAAGGATCTTAAAAACGTACTCAATGATCTGGTAATGAAAATATGATGCATAGATTGATTGTCATTGCCAGATGCGCCGAGGATCATTTTTCAGATATAATACTTGAGGCTCCGTTTATTTATAGCGACAAGGTGAGGCTTATTTTTATTGGTGGCTCATTTATGGATATTAGATATCCAGTTGATTCAAAATACTCGTTTCACTGGCAACTTAAAGATGAAATTATCAGAATAGATACAGCGCCACATCACCATAAGGTTTCCACATATCCACGGCACATGCACATGGGGACGGAAGAAAATGTGGTGGATGATTCGGTTACCCGTGCAGGAAACACCATAGAGGAAAATGTGATGAGTGTGCTGGAATTTGTACGAAACAAAATAAAGATGTAAGATTCAAGG
>JAUWBW010000038.1 GCA_030609665.1 Methanosarcinaceae archaeon
ATGAAACAGCATATCGGCAATGATAGCTGCATCTATCGGATCTGTTTTAGTCTTGCGAATCGCCATTTTCCGATAACCATGTGTTTGAATCGGATTGTATAATTTTACAAGATGCCCATCACGCTTGAGGGCAGAATAGAGTGGGAAAGAATAGATTCCAGTTGCCTCCATTCCAAAAAATGCATCAGTGTTACTTTCACTGTCGGATTTAAAATTGTTCACATTTGTGTAGAGTTTGTTAAGATCACCTTTTGTGTTTCGAATCTGAAAGCGTTTGAGTACGTTCCCGCCATTGTTTTTTATACAGATATCATGTTTGTCTTTCGATACGTCAATTCCGATGTATAAGTGGATATTATTGTTCATATTAGACCTCTTGATTCTCAATTTCGAGTTTTAAGGTCGAGAAGGAAACATCCCTCTTATTCTATCCTTTTACACAAGTTCGCTAGTTATCTGTGGTACACATTTATTTATATGTCCAAAACGTACTAATTCGTGTACTTAAAAGGATGAGAGGGTAACAGGTTTATCTACGGGAACGTGATCCCAAACGCAATGTTTGTTATCCCTCTCGGCCTACTTTAAAAGTAGGTTGCAAGATACATTTTTTTGTTGCTCTTGCAATAAGGGGTATATACGAACGCAAATTAACGCAGATACGCTCCGCGTTGGATTTTTTAATTCACTTTTAAATTGTCATATCATTTGAGCAGTGATCATACACCGAAAGTCATGCAGGTTTGAATATTTTTATATATATTATCCGGCATTCTATTATTGCACACAGAGACGCATGTATTTTTCCAAAAAGACGGGACTTATTATGAGAGAACTAACTATACTGGTCATAAATAACTACGGACAATTCTGCCATCTGATCCACCGAACGGTACGCGATCTTGATATGGATACAAGGATCGTATCGAACACGACCCCTGTGGAAGACATCATGGCAGAGGAGCCGGACGGACTCATTTTAAGCGGCGGTCCTACAATGGAGCGCGTAGGTATCGGTTCTGAATATATAGAAAAGATCGATGTACCTATATTGGGAATATGCCTCGGGCATCAACTTATCGCAAAAACATTTGGCGGGCAATTCGGTTCAGGTGAACACGGCGGATACGCCGATATTGAGATCGAAGTGATCGATGAGGACGACATCTTGAAGGGAATCGGTCCTAGAACACAGGTATGGGCATCACACGCTGACGAAGTCACGGTCATGCCGGACGGATTTATCCAACTCGCACGCTCCGATATCTGCGAGATCGAAGCAATGCGCCATCCGACAAAGCCGATCTATGGTGTGCAGTGGCATCCGGAGGTTGCGCACACGGATAAAGGTGAAGAGTTGTTCATGAACTTTTTTGAGGTTTGTGAGGGGTATTGATTGATCTCTTTGGAACATTTGTAATATGCTTCATAGGAGAATGATTGGATGGCATATCAAACTGTACAAGAATATATTCAAGCAAGAGAAGCATATTGTTATGATTCTCCAAATTGCAATTTTTCTATTGAACAGACAGGGTACTTAAAAAACACAGGAAATTTTACTGGAATTTTTGCAAGAAATGTGCCTTCACATTGTTCAAAAGGAATTAATCTAAGACGATTTGAAGCAATATGTCAAGAGATATTTAGGGACTGCTCTGATTCAATTCACAAAAACATATTTTCGATAAAACATGAGGATAATTTGAAGAATATTTCTTCAGCAATCGTTTATTGGAAAATGTCAAGTCAAGGTGGGAGAAGTTCTTTAAAAGTTTCAAATATGCTGGACAAATGGAATGGAAATAATGCAAAAAAATTGATTATAGCATTTAGAGATCAAAAAATGGAAGATTTTTGTATTGGCGGTGTTCTGATTCCAACAGCAACTGCTTTTATACGTTTTTTGTATCCAAATTATTTTGGAATAATGGATTCGAGAGTTTTAAAAAATCACACGCAGCCAAATAATATTACAACACTTAGTGTCCGTGCTGCTAATGGGTATCCAAATAACACTAAGGCGAACATCAATAAATATTATTTGGAATATATTCCTTTTTTGAGAAAAGAAGCGGATTGGCTCAATTCACAAAACGCCACATTTCAAGACACTGATGCTCTTGGAAATTTTTTCACGTTATCTTTTAGGGCATGTGATGTCGAAATGGCTTTATTCCAAAAGTAAAAATATTAGGTTCTCTTTAACATTGTGTGGGTAACATCGCTATTCAGGATATATTTTCAAACATGGGAATCACATTAACTGAATTAATGGACAGGATGAACAGGATTGACATGATATAAATGGCTCGCTCCATCCTGTAAATCCTGTTCATCCCGTCGAATACTTGCCCACTCAATGTTGCAGAGATCCATTGATGTCAATTTCACAAACATTACTGCTAATTCATATTTGGTAGTATGGACCTTATTAAAAGACGCGCTTCTAATAAACAGCAAGTTCTCCACAAGAGGAAATATTTATAAATTATTTCCCCCTATACAATACCATGATATCAAAAAGAGTATGGGGAGAAATAATCAAAGATTTTCATGAAAGGCGGTTGCCTGACCCTGTGGAGAGGGATCTCAAATTCCCACTGGAGACTCCATTAAATAGGGCGGTTGTGTTTTCAGGTCCTAGAAGATCGGGTAAGACATATCTTATGTACATCGGGATCAGAGAACTTCTTGCGCGCGGGGAAGATCGAAATCAAATATTGTATGTGAATTTTGAAGACATAAGGCTTGCCGGTGCGACTGCACAGGATCTTAACGATCTGCTTGAAGTGTATTTTGAAATATATCCTGAGAACAGGACAAAAAAGGTATGGTTCTTTCTTGACGAGGTTCAGGTAGTTCCTGACTGGGAACGATTTGTAAGGACACTTGTTGATACGGAAAATATCAATGTGTTTGTCACAGGCTCTTCCTCAAAACTAATGAGCAAAGAGATTGCAACAAGCATGAGGGGGAGAAGCCTGACGTATGATGTATATCCATTTTCATTTGCAGAAGTGCTGAGGGCGGACGGTATCGAGCATGAGAAATACCTCTCCTTGACACAGAAAGCAAAAATAGTCCGAAAACTTGAAGATTATGTCAGGTATGGCGGGTATCCCGAGACTGTAATATATAGGGAAGAATGGGAGCGGATATTAAGGGAGATCCTTGATGTGACTATATTTCGGGATATAGTTGAGAGATATGATGTAAAGAACATAAAGGTGCTAAAAATATTCCTCAATGCGATCTTCAATTCAAAAGAGTTCTCGATCCACAAATTCTTCAATTTCCTGAAATCACAAGGTACAAAGGTGGGTAAGAACACCTTGTACAACTATTTTGAATACTTTGCCGACTCATTCATAGTATTTCCCTTGCGGCGATTCTCTTATTCGTACAAAGATGTCGAATCAAGCATACCAAAAATATACCTTGTGGACAATGGGCTATTGTCTTTGCAGGGCATCAGGGATATGGGGCGACTAATTGAGAACATTGTCTTTGTCGAACTAAAAAGAAAGGGCGTAAGAGACCTGTTTTATTTCAGGTCTATATCTGACAGGGAAGTTGATTTTGTAATAAGGGATGGTAAAACGGTCAAAGAGTTAATACAGGTCTGTTATGATATTGACAATTTTTCTACAAAAGAGCGTGAGACAAGAGCTTTGCTGAACGGTTCAAAGGAATTAAATTGCGATGATCTGCTTATCATTACATGGGACTATGAAGCGGAAGAAGATGTTTCAGGAAAGATGATAAAGTATGTTCCATTGTGGAAATGGCTTATTGAGTAATGTTTTTCGAGTATTTCTATCAAAATCCACTTTCAAAGATAATCACAAAATCATCGGCATGCTTAAATCGTCATCTTGCATTTTAAACATGATTACAATGATATTACATTTTAAAGGGCATCTGCCAGTTGTCGTAGAAAAGGATGAGGATGGCTTTTTTGTAGTGGAATGTCCGATTTTGAAAGGGTGTTATACGCAGGGCGAAACGTTCGATGAAGCACTCAAAAACATCAATGAAGTGATTGGGATGTGCCTCGAAGAAAAAGACTGCCAATTAGGTTAAATTCGCGAAACACTCCTCATATTCAATGAAGTTCTCTACAAGAGGAAATAATCATGATTTATTTCCCTCCGCACAAAACTACCCTAACAAATCAGTTACGGTAACCTAAACCAAAGAACTGTAAATATTCAAAATAAAAAGACAAGTTCCAATCGGAACTTTAGCACTTACAAATACGCTTCCAGCATTTCATCGAATTGCACTTTTGGAACTGCGCCAATCATTCGCTCGACTTCAACTCCATTCTTGAACAATATCAAAGTAGGGATGCTTGAAGTATCAAACTTGGTTGCAGTCTCAGGGTTCCTGTCCACATCGACTTTTGCACAAACCAGTTTCCCGCAATGCTCTTTGGCAAGCGATTCAACTGTTGGTGCAACCATGTGGCACGGTCCGCACCACTCAGCCCAGAAATCGACCAGAACCAGTGAATATCCACTTACTATAGCATCAAAATCGGAATCCGCGATGTGTATCGGGGTATCGGGCATATCTTCGAGGTCTACAACTGCACACTCCGGTTTTGGAGGTTCGATCCCAACAGCGCTCAACACCTTCTGCAAGAACTGTGATTCAGGGATGCCGCCCTCAAACTCTACCACATCATTGATAACAGTCTTTGGAACAGCATATACGTTATACTTGTTCGCGAGTTCAGGGAACTCGGTGGCTTCGATCATCACGCCTTCGATATTTTGATTTTCGATCGCCATCTGGTGTGCGATCTGCACTGCACCTGAACAGTGCGGGCAAGTAGGCGTGACAAAGACCTGGATCTTCACAGGTGTATCAATGCAAGTTAACTGTTCTTTTGTCGAATCTTTCAGGGCTGTCACATTCATGGATGCATTGATGATGGCATTCATAAGGCTTGAAAATTCGTATCCTCCGGGGACACCGTAGAATCGTATCTTGTAATCAGTCTTGCCGGATACTGCAATTGCAGGAATTTGCTCAATATTGAACTCTGCGACCTTATCCGCATCCTTCACAAAGTCATAGATTGCGACATTGATCTTGTCAGAAAGAAGTTCCAGCTCTTCAACCAATTCGTGGGTATGTTTGCAGAAATCACATTCAAATTCCTGTGTAAAAAAAGAAAGTGTAACATCATTTTGAAGTTGTTCAAAAATCTCTTTGATCTGTTCCTTATCCTCATCTTTTAACAAAGCCATATTCTCACCCTGCACTGATTATGAAGTCATGATGTATAAATATAATTAAGGAATCGAAGCGATGGTGAGTTTGATTACATCCCCATCTTTTTCATCATCTTGTTCATATTGAACTTGCCGCCTCGGAATCCTTTCATAGCGGTCTGCATCATCTTGTGATACTTCAAAAGTTCACGCACAACTTCAGGACCGTTGCCTGACCCTCTTGCTATCCTTTTGATCCTCGCACTGCCAATAACACGGGGGTTCAATAACTCTTCCTCTGTCATGGAATCCATGACTATGCGGTAATTGCCAAGTTTATCCTCTGTTACCTTGTATGCATCATCAGGAACTTTCATTCCCATTCCACCAAGTGGCAGCATGTTCATTACCTGTTTCATTGGTCCGAGCTTATTGACAGCTTCAAGTTGTTTGTACATATCCTTGAGCGTAAATTTCCCGCGCATCAGGGATTCCATGTCCATATCTTCTTCTGTCAGTGCCTCTTCAGCCTTTTCAAGAAGACTTTTAAGATCACCCATTCCCAGCAGGCGTGATATGAACCTGTCAGATTCGAACTTCTCAAGGTCATTTGGTGTTTCCCCTACACCGATAAAAGCGATGGATGAATTGGTTTCGGACACAGCAGATAGCGCACCGCCACCTTTTGCGGTACCGTCAAGTTTTGTAATGACAACTCCGGTGATGCCGATAGAATCATTGAACGCGCGTGCCTGTTCGCTTGCCTGCTGCCCGATAGCACCATCAAGCACCAAAAATTTATGGTCAGGTTTTGCGATGGCATGTATTTGTTCCATTTCATCGATGAGGTCTGCTTCAAGAGAGTGGCGACCTGCCGTATCTACGATCAGTACATCATTTTTCTCAATTGCCTTGAGTCCCCGTTCCACAATTCCCACAGCATCAGGATTTCCTTCTTCACCATAGAACGGAACATTAAGACCATTACAAAGCGTCTGTAATTGCTGGTACGCACCCGGGCGGAATGTGTCTGCACAGACCACAGCAGGTTTGAGACCTTTTTTCTGGAAATAACGTGAGAGTTTTGCAGTCGTTGTGGTCTTTCCGCTACCCTGCAAACCTATCATCATGATGGTCTGGGGCTTTAGTTGTATCTCTGTGCTTTTTCCCAGAATGTTGATAAGTTCCTGATGTACGATCCTGATGACGTGCTCCCTTGGATTCATCCCCTTGGGCACATCTTCCTTCATTGCCCGTTCTTTGATGTGCTTGGACATTTCCATGACCAGTTTTACATTCACATCTGATTGGAGCAGTGCTCTCTGGATATCCTTCACAACTTCATTTACTGTCCGCTCATCGATACGTCCGGCGCCAACAAGTTTTTTGAGGGCGTCTTGCAAAGAGCCCCCGAGTTTGTCCATTACCATTTTTGGGATTTTCCTGTTATGTGGTTATTTTAGTAATATTGTCGTAGACATTAAGATACGATTCTTGTTTAATAATGTTTTGAATGCAATGGTGCGATATTCGTATTTGACGATGTAGTTAAACTTAAACTTAAACTCAAACCTTTATATCACAAAAACACAATACTCTCCTAATCAAAAATCTAATTAAAACGAGAAAATTCTCCCTTTGGTCGAATTAACTCGAACTATATAATTCTATAAATTATATACTACTAAAAAGATGATCATTATGGAACAACTACAACAATTACTCGAAAAACTCTCTAACGCCCACGGAATATCAGGTTCAGAGGGTAGTATAAAAGACATCATGGAAGAAGAGATCAAACCATACGTCGATGAGGTCAGGACTGACAAGATGGGCAACCTCATAGCAACAAAGAAAGGCACAGGTCCGACCATTATGATAGCATCCCACATGGACGAGATCGGATTAATGGTCAAGTACATCGACGACAACGGTTTCCTGCGTTTTGTCAAGATCGGAGGCTGGTTTGACCCGACTCTCCACAGCCAGCGTGTTATCGTACACACAAAGAACGGACCGCTCACAGGTGTTATCGGATCAAAGCCTCCGCATGTCATGAACGAAGAGGATAAGAAAAAACCTGTCAAAGCGGATGACATGTTCATTGATATCGGTGCAAAAGACAAAGAGGACGCTGAAAAGTTAGGTGTTGAGGTCGGCAGTCCTATATCACTTGACAGGCAATTCGCAAAGCTTGCGAATGGAAAGATCACAGGCAAGGCATTCGACAACCGCGCAGGCGTGGCAATGCTTATCGATGCGATGAAACAGTTATCCAAAATAAATGTCAAAGCCACGGTATATGCGGTCGGGACAGTACAGGAAGAAGTTGGACTCAAAGGTGCACGCACCTCTGCATTCGGACTCAATCCTGATGTTGCACTCGCAACCGATGTAACTATCCCAGGCGATCACCCCGGAATTGAGAAAAAGGATTCCGCACTTGAAATTGGAAAAGGTCCTGTGATAACAATCGTCGATGGCGGAGGTCGCGGATTAATAGCATCCCCTACAGTGGTGAAATGGCTCAGGGCGGCAGCAGAATCCAACAATATCCCGCATCAGATGGATGTTGGGGATGGCGGAACAACCGATGCCACTTCGATACACCTGACACGCGAGGGAATACCTTCAAGTGTTATCAGTGTACCAACACGTTACATCCATTCGCCTGTTGAAGTGATCGATATATCTGACCTTCAGGCAAGTGCAGACCTGATCGTAAAAGCGGTTAAGACTGCTTACAAATACTTTTAGGCCAGTGTCGCATCAACTCTAAAGTATCGGATAATGTCGAAATGACTTTATCCGAGTACCGTTGGTTGTGAATTGCCAGCCAAACGTTGCGCTGGCACACCCAACCGCAGTAGAGCTGCGAGGTATAGTGATTAAGATTAATTTTTGCATTTTTATTCTTTCTGAATTTCTACCATGCCGACACCTCCCTCCTAACAATTTTGAAGCTATGGGAAAGACATCTCTGTGGCAGAAAGTTACAAAAAACGGACACGGTTTGGTATATAATGCATACTTGAAGATTGGAGTACGCCTAATACCCGATATATGCGCAAAGTTCAAGGCAAATCAAACCACAAGTAAAGGCGGTACAAATGATAATCGATTTCGCACAAGCCCAGACCATTGACCTGAAAAACGGACAGGGATTAAAAATAACCACATCAGGACAGCAGGCATGCACAATAACATTCAAGGAGTTCAGTGCAGGACTTACAAGAGACAACAACATGAGCCTGCGTCTCTATGAAGGCGACTACATCTATGGCAGGAATGGAGAACCTTATGCTATTATTGATTCCATGAACACGCAGTCCATGATCGACATCACGCTCCCGGGATGCCGTGCAGAGATCATAGGAAAGGATGGGTGCCGCGAACTGCTATCCGGTACGCTGGGGATTAAAATGGAATCATTGCCTGATACCATCAACATCTTTTTTGACATCAATATTCCAAACAACGGCATGATACAGATGGTTAATAACACATCGCAAGCAGGTGATTATATTGTAATTCGGTGCATGCGGGATATAACACTTGCAATATCTGCATGTCCGGACAGCAGGTTTGGAGAAGAAGGAAGGATTACACTCCAAATTATGTGATTACAAAATTGGTTTTTGTATAGTGTCGCAAGATGACGATATTAGTTTTAAAATATTATTCAACAGTTATTTAAGCAAAACTACTAAATACTAAGACAACCTATTGTTCGCATAGAGACGAAGAGAGCAATGCTTGAAATGTTCTCTTTTCAAATATTCAATTCAGGCAAAACGAATCTACCTCCTATACCACCCCTATCAGATCTCTTCGTCTCTTACCACCCTAATCAACACACCATTTTACCCCACAATTCTCGTTGAACGTAACATCCCCAATACTCTTACGTGTGGATGTGCGCCCTTTTTTAGATTCCGCCGGATACCCGATCGCAAGCACAGCCATCAGTTCCAACGATTCCGTCGCATCAAGGATCGAATTAACCTTCTCTTTCTGGTTCAATATCTCACCAAGCCACACCGCCCCAAGTCCCAGATCACAGCACGCAAGCAGCATATTCTGGATCGAGGCGCCGATCGCCTGTACATCCTTCACATAATTATACTCAGCATCATGGTTAAGAAAAACAGCGATCAAAAGCGGTGCGCCTTGTACCACATTGCTGTAATGCGTGCATGTTGCGATCTGTTCGATCGTATCACGTTCCTGCACAACAATATAGCGCCACGGCTGATTATTCAAACCGGATGGCGCCCACCTGCCAGCATCCAGAATTGTGTTGATCTTATCTTTGCTGACAGGGTTGTCTGTGAAATCCCGAACACTTCGTCTTGATTTGATCGTATCAATAATAGTAGACATAAAAAACACCAAAAAAATAATAAAATATATACAAAAAGAAAAACAAGCCGCCGTGCATCAAAACCCGGCGGTAATTTAGTGATTACAGAAACTTACTCTTCATTGAGTTCGCTGTTAAGCCATGGCATCATTGCCCTGAGCTTCTTACCAACGACCTCGACCGGATGCTCTCTCTCCTGGCGCTCCATTGATGTAAGAACAGCATGGTTGGTCTGTCCCTCAAGCACGAATTCGCGTGCGAACTCACCGTTCTGGATCCTGTCAAGTGCCTCATACATTGCCTCGCGGGAAAGTTCATTTATGATCTTTGGTCCGACTGTAAGACCGCCGTACTCGGCTGTGTTGGATACTGAATACCACATCTTCTCAAGACCCCCTTCATGTATCAGGTCAACAATGAGTTTCAACTCGTGCAGCGTCTCAAAGTATGCCATTTCCGGCTGGTATCCTGCCTCGACCAAAACCTCGAATGATGTCTTGATGAGTGATGCAACACCACCGCAAAGGTCTACCTGCTCACCGAAAAGATCGGTCTCGGTTTCCTCGCGGAAGGTTGTCTCAATAACACCGGCTCTGGTACATCCAACACCTTTTGCATGTGCGAGTGCGAGTTCGTGTGTCTTGCCTGTTGCATCCTGGAATATTGCGATAAGTCCGGGCACGCCTGCGCCTTCCTTGTATGTTCTCCTGACAAGATGTCCCGGGCTCTTTGGAGCAACCATGTAGACATCCACATCTTTTGGAGGTATGATCTGGTTATAGTGGATATTGAACCCGTGTGAGAATACAAGCGCATTTCCGGCTTCCAGTCCCGGCTCGATCTCAGCATAGTAAACTTTTGACTGGATCTCATCGGGAAGCAGGATCTGAATGACATCTGCTGCCTTTACAGCATCTGCAACTGTCATAACCTTAATGCCGTCATTCTCAGCCTGTCCCCATCGTGCACTTCCTTCCCTGAGACCGACGATCACGTTCAAACCGGAATCATGAAGGTTTTGTGCCTGAGCATGACCCTGGCTGCCGTATCCCATAACTGCTATTGTCTTGCCTTTAAGTGCGCCAAGATCGGCGTCTTTATCATAATACATCTGTACCATTTGTATGCCTCTTTTATTTTTAAAATATTAATGTAATTGTAGTGCAATTGTAATGTAATTTAGTATAGATCAGTTAAACATCAAACAAACATCAAACAAACATCAAACGCTCTTAATACCACGCGTCATCGCAACCTTACCGGTTCTTACCATCTCTTTTATCCCAAACGGACGCAAAAGCTGTTCGATTCCCATGATCTTGCCTTCATCGCCTGTGACCTCAATGGTCATAGACTTTGCTGCAACATCGATTATCCTTGCCCTGAATATATCAACGATCTGGATGATCTCGGAACGATTGCTCGCATCTGCCACCACTTTAATTAGTGCAAGTTCCCGCTCAACCGATTCATCCGCACCAAGATCGGTGACCCTGATAACATCGATCAACTTGTTGAGTTGCTTGGTAACCTGTTCAAGTACATGGTCATCGCCCCTGACAACGATCGTCATGCGGGATATTGAAAGATCTTCCGTAACCCCGACAGCCAGACTGTCAATATTGTAACCACGTCTTGAGAACAGACCTGCGACTCTTGTGAGCACACCGGACTTATTCTCTACCAGAACTGCAAGTGTATGTCTCATGATTTTATCTCCAGATCAAGTATTTCATTAATCGCAGCACCCGCCGGCACCATTGGCGATACATTCTCTTCTTGTTCAATAATAAAGTCGATAACGGTCGGTCTGCCTGATGCGATCGCCTCATCTATCACCGGCCGTACCTCGGAAGGTTTCGTAGCCCTAAGACCAAGCGCACCGTATGCTTCGGCAAGTTTGACAAAGTCCACACTGCCGCTGATACATGTATACGAATACCTGTGTTCAAAGAACAGTTCCTGCCACTGCCGAACCATTCCAAGGAATCCGTTGTTGAACACTGCAACAATGACCGGAATATCGTTCTCGACAACGGTTGCCAGTTCCTGTGAACACATCTGGAACGAACCGTCACCTGCTATGTTGAA
>JAUWBW010000124.1 GCA_030609665.1 Methanosarcinaceae archaeon
AACATTATACTACAACTCCCTTGATAGCCTTTGCACCCGTAACTAATTCCTCTTCAATTCCCTCTACAATAAGCTCTCCAAATCGTGCGACCTCGTCCTCTGTCACCGACTCAAGCGAGTATGTCACGGCTTTTGAAGCACCGGGCGAGAGTTTCATCTTCCATACATGATCATAATCACTGCCCATTGTGATACCCTTTGATTCGGGAACCACATTTTCAGCTTTGAACGGTATCATCTCATGCAGATTGAACTCGACAGCCTTTGTACTGAAATTCTTAACCTTTATTGAAACGTCCGCCTTACCGCCATCATCACGTTTGATATTCCTGCTGACCAGCAGATTGCCCATTACTTTTGCCACGACCGGATTTATGTCAGGTATCTCGCGGTCCAGAGTTGTTGCGAGTTTCTCTGCCATTCTTGGCAGCACTTTCTCGATAATGATCTCTTTTTCGCGCCGCTTTTTGAGATTTCCCTGTTTTGAGATAAATCTGTTAAGTTTTCGTGCAACTTCCTTTATCGCAAGTTCAATTTCGTCCTTGATCTCCGGAATATCTGCAATCGCATCCTTTGATTCTGACGTGAACGGCACGTTTGTTGATGCCACATGGATCAGCAAAACTGCAGGACCTGTCGGCATGCCGCCGCCGGGTTGGTTCAGGCTGTACTGCTTCCATTTGATAGATTCCACAGCATGTGTGGTAACACACCCGCCCTGCTGATACAGGAGAGGCACGCGGTTTGCGAATCTCATAATATCAATGCGGTCATCTTTTGAAAGATTGCCACCATACGCTATCCCTACCTCGACAATGAACGGGCTTCCCGAATAAACCGATGCCGAGCGTGTCGTTGTTGCAATAAAATCAACGCTGTATTCCTTTTCAAGCCCCTTATAGATCAATTTGTCCCCGATAGGTGAAAGGCAATCCGTAGGCGGTGCCATAATTTTCACCTTCTTGAACGCCTCAAGAAGTTTTTTTGTCTGGTCCCGCGTAATCTCATGCGGGTCAAGTTCAGGATCAAGTCCCGCAGCCTTGCATATTTCTTCTGCGGTCAAAAGTCCAATTTTTGTAAATGAATATCGTAAAAATGCCCCCAACTTCTGGCGCTCTGTATAGCGCATCATTTTCATGAGCGTACCCAGTTCAATTCCATGGGGGTGCGGCAGGATCTCCTTTGCAGGGATTGGTAACTTATCTGTTGCCCGCTCAAAGATGACCTCATTGCCGTCAGGTTCAATGAACGTGATCCGTGCATGTGGATTAACTATCGCTGTTGCCTTGAGGTATTCGGATATTGACTGCCTGCGTCCTTTTACATACGTGGCTTCCATTTCCAGTTCAACACGGGTGCCATGCGGGCGGTCCCAGTCAACGATCTCATCCTTCAATATTTCAGGATCATTGGTACTGGTATTGATCATAAGTTCAAAATGATGTGCAGGAGAGTCGCGTCCGATCGTTGATATGATCTTTGTAGGACGTCCCGATGTTAATTGTGAATATAAAACCGATGCGGAAATTCCTATCCCCTGCTGACCACGGCTCTGTTTGAGCGCATGAAAACGCGAACCGTACAGCAGTTTAGCAAACACCTTCGGAATCTGTTCCTTGACAATACCGGGACCGTTATCCTCGATTATGATCGTGAGATTATCCTTGCCTGCACGCTCGATCTGCAACAGGATGTCGGGCAGTATCTCTGCCTCCTCACATGCATCAAGTGAGTTATCCACTGCCTCTTTGACAGTTGTTATTAAACTTCTTGGTGCTGAATCAAAACCAAGTATCTGGCGATTCTTTTCAAAGAATTCTGCAACACTGATGGCTTGTTGTTTTTTCGCAAGTTCTTCTGCAATTGGGGTTGCCATAATATTTCTTCCGTTTTTCATAGTATATAATTTATAGAATTATATAGTTTGAGTTAATTCGACCGGAGTGAGCATTTTCTCGATTTTCTATAATGTTATCAACATCAATGTTTTTCTAAAACCGAATGATATTGCGTCATCACTGCAGTTCAGCACCAACAATTGTCTGGGTTGCCGTTACTGATCCAATTCCCCTGATATTATCCACGATATCATTTAAAATACCCATATCCGTGACATCCATAATCACCACAAAATCATATTCGCCGAATACGTGGTAGACATCTTTAATGCCGTCAATACTGCGCAACTCGTTGTATGTTACCTTTTCCTGACCAGGTAACACATTTACCATTGTAACTCCAATAACCATTTATATCACTGATTATAAGTGGATTACAAGATATTTATTATTTTTTATCTAGTTATGGATACCATTCGACATAAACAGAAAACCTATATTTTTCGGATGTGTAGCCACTGTGAAACATATAAAAAAATCATTCGACCGCTATCTATTATAGTAATTGTAAAGAGTCGTGATAGATGCGGCAGGCTTATATACCATGAATGCTTTCAAAATGAAGTGAGCGGGTTATTCTTTTTAACAACCCCCACTCCCCAACCCGCTCACATTCACATTATGGGAAGTGTTTGTAACTCATCATCAAAAATCAAACAACGTCTTTTGCGGTTTGTGAGGTCTTCGCTTTTTGGATACGCTCATTTTTGCATCGTTCTCTTCATTATTCGCATTTGAAGAATCACCAGTTTCAGTGATGTTTGGAATTGAATCAAAACTCACCTGTGCGTCATTTTTGCTTTTGTCAAGTCTGCCTTTTGGTGCTGCAAAGAACTCAATGTCATCAGAAACCGTTTCAGAAATAATGGACTGTGCCCGGTCATAGACGCCTTGAAGTTTCTTTGTCACCTTTTTACTTCCTGTCATGTAAGCAAGTTCATCAAGATCAAGGTTCAAATTCACCACAGTATCGACTGCATACTGTTCGTCCTTTAACATTTTACCATACATCGATGTAAGGTCTGCGCGGGCATATCGCATAGACTCATGACAGTGTTCACCGATCTTTGATGCGACATTGTCCCTCATGTTCCGTCTCGCACGCAACTGTCCAAGCCTTCTCCAAAACGAAGGTGGCTGGTACTTGGTGAATCCACCATGCACATGTGTTTTTGCAACTACGGCTCCGCACGTCATAAGCACACCTGCATACCGCCACATACGGTAGTTCTGCCGCTTTTTTACACGTCCAAGATACCTATCCGCATGAGAAAGATATTCAAACCCGTTGCTGACATCTGTGTCAACTCCGTCAATTTTAATTTTACCCCCTCCTCCGCCACCATACTGGCCCGGAAGGTTCTCATCGATCCAGTGCACCAGATCCTCCGGACTCTCATCCAGTCCATACGTTGCTTCCAATGCTTTTTTTGGTTCAGTGCCCTTGAAGATCTTTGCAAGCACTTTAAAGATAGATTCCTTTGTATCTCTGGGTGATGTGGCAATATCTTCAATATTGATCTCGCTCCTGCCCATGGAAACAGCTTGCAGGTCGTTCACAGCACTTCGCATATCCCCTCCGGCACTTTCCGCAACCTTCTCTATAACTCCGACACCGCACATGATCCCTTCATTGCGGCATATGTTTTTGAGTGCAGGGACCATAGAACGGCTCTGCACACCGTGGAATTTGATCTCCTGACAAAGCGTGCGGAGTGTTGAGGTCAAGCCATACAGGTCGTTTGCAATAAGCACGATCGGTTGATGTGTTTTCTTAATAATATCGCCAATCGCGCGTGCGCCGCCGCGATCGGATGTGCCGTGTATGTTATCTGCCTCATCAAGAATTATTAACCTCTTTGAATCGGTTCCTGTCAAGGTGCGCATGTTTGAAGCCGAACCTGCGACTCTTTCAATTACAGATGCAGTTCTTTGGTCACTTGCATTGAGTTCTATGATCTCCCAGCCATAATCATTGGCAAGCGCATGTGCCGCAGAAGTTTTTCCAATACCTGCCTGTCCTTGTAGGATAACGGCCCGCTTTTCCGGTACACCATGAAGCCATTCCTCTGCCCATGCCCGCAGGTCTGTAACTGCTTTTTTGTTACCAACCACTTCGGAGAGTGTTCGGGGTCGATATCTTTCAGCCCATTCAATTGAAATTGTCATCAGTGATCATACCTTCATGAAACGGAAAATTAATTAATGTTTGCATTTCTTTGAGGAATAATAACATATTACTGGCTGGTTGGCATGGGTTCAAAAAATACAGAAAATCTACTGGACATTATTGAAAAACGTGCGCTTGAAAACAGAGCAAAGGTTGCAATTGGTATCCGCAATCCGACTGAAAAAATATTGATGAGCGCCAAAGCCGCACAGGATGCTGGTTTTGCAGATGTTGTCCTGGTAGGCAACAAACAGGAAATTGAGGCGATAGGCACTGATCTGGAGATCGTTGACACAGACGACCCTGAAAAAACAATTGGGGATGTTCTTGCATCAGGATATGTTGATGCCGCCGTTCGAGGAACAGCACGCGCATCAGGTGCGCTTTCACATCTTAAAGAAGTGCTTGGAATGAAAAAATTGCACCGTCTTGCACTTCTTCTGGACAATTATGGCAATCCATTTTTTCTCGCACCTGTTGGTATCGATGAAGGTGCTGATAATGAGGATAAAATTGAATTTATCAGGCTGGGAACGGAATACATACGCAGGTTTGGAATTGAGCCAGTTGTCGGAATCCTTTCAGGTGGAAGGGTCGGTGACATTGGACGTGATGAATGGGTTGATCGTACAATTTCCAATGCCGAGTTTGTAACTGCTCGTGCGCAGGAACTTGGAATTGTGGTTAATAACTATAATATACTCATAGAAGATGCCATCAAGGAAGCGAATTTCATTCTTGCACCGGATGGTATATCGGGAAACCTGATATTCAGGACATTGGTTTTCTTAGGTGGCGGCGATGGGATTGGTGCGCCGATACTTATGGATGATTATGTGTTTGTAGATACATCCCGGGTGGGCGGGCATTATACAAAGGCTATTATGCTTGCAAGTGCACTTGTTTCTATAAACAGTACTAATTATAATTGTAATTATAATTATAAAATTGAAAGGTGATAAATTTGGAATCTATTGCTCCGGAATGGCCAGTGGTTAAAGGCGATTATGTTGTGGGTACGCCTGAATCGGGAATTGCTGTGGTAACCCTTGCAAGTACGTTTGAGTCATATCCCGATGCAGCGATTTGGGGCACCTGTAAAACAGAAAATCTCGGTGCTGAAAAGATCATTGCAAATATAATCTCCAACTCGAATATCAGGTATATTCTTATTTGTGGTGGCGAATCCCGTGGTCATCTTGCAGGGCAAACATTGCTTGCACTTCATAAAAACGGAATTGACGAACACGGCAGGATCATTGGGTCGGATGGTGCGATTCCGTTTATAGAGAATATATCAAAAGATGCGATTGAGCGTTTTCAGAGCCAGGTCAAGCTTATAGCGCATATTGGATTGACAGATTTAGATAAGATCCAGCAAATTGTGGATGAATATAAAGATAAGGATGCCGCGTATGATGAAGAACCTGTGGTTGTTGGTACGACAAAGAAGAAACATGCTGTGCCCGGCAAACCAATATCAGGTGACCTGATGGTTTCCGATGAATTTATGGTGGATGTAACAGCCGGTATTATATATTCTGCTGAAGCAGAAGTATTGTAATGATATTGATGATGTGCGGATGTATTGGTAAATAATATCAATTTATGTAATGGTGTATGTGGGAAAAATAAGAGGATAAAAAATGTTCAGGTTTCAAAAAGAGCAAGAGGTCGTTAAT
>JAUWBW010000154.1 GCA_030609665.1 Methanosarcinaceae archaeon
CATCAGGGAGTTTGTATGCTACAACGATCAGGTCCACATATCCCACACCCTCTTCCAGAACATGCCCTGTATTACCATCGGTATGGACATCAGCGATGATAGTGGTCTTTTTTGCCTTATCATCAACATCAGTGATAACATTACTCAGACTATCACCGAAATTTTTTATAAACTTATAATCATCTTTACTTAATTCTTTATTTTCGAGCTCATCTGATGATATCTCAACAAGTCTCCCGAGTATCACTTCAAGATTATTCAGTCTGCGTTTAGCTGATCCATCCAGTACATCCATATCGCTTAAGCCTTTATTTGTCATCTGTGTCAGTGCCAGCAGCCTGTTATAGAATTCAGGAACAGGTTCAACATAACCCACAACAGGTTCTTCTTCAGTGGGTGGACCGGAAGTGACTTCCATAGTATAGCTCTGTTTGGCATAAAGGATCGTATCATGTCTCAGTTCGGTCCATGAAGCCAATGAGGTGATCAGTTCCTTATCCTTCCATGCATCTGTTTGCATAAATGTCGGATACCCCTCACCATGATCATCCAGCAGGGGTTTGAGCGTGAATAACCACGACCAGTACAAGTTCTTATTCCACTGGGCAGCATCGAATGAATTAAATTCATCTTTCAGTTGCCCGAACTGGCTCTCATAGTTCAGATAATTGGAATCATCCATCCCGTCCAGCAGTTCTATCGATCGATTTGATCCGAGCAATGCCATGACATCAAGACCTCTGGGAAATCCTCTTATCGGTCTTCCGGCACCACTGATAACAAGGGTGAACGGCTCCTGGTTGCCCTGATAAGTATCTGTATATATACCTACAAGATTTGTGAACATGTATGAGTCAGGAATGAATCTCTGCCCCATCAGCCTGAATCCCTTGGTGTTGTTCAGACACTGGTCTGCCTGCTCTGGTGTAAAAGGAGGTGGAATTTCACATGCTCCTGTCCCGCCGTATATCTTCGGTGAGCTGTACTCTGCCAGTTGGGCTTTTATTTTTCCTATATTCTCTTTATTAAGATCAGCCGGTTCAAATGCCCCTCCAAAAACTGAGTTTAATGCATTGATGTACTCATAAGGTCCAAGATCATCAGATAATCCCACGTAAAAGGCAGTTACTGAATATATCCTGTCCCATTTATCCAATAGTGATTGATCTTCACCGAATTCGGATGCTATCAGGCATGCACTTGTCGTCTGAATTCTGGCATCCTCTACTGAGATAAAACCGTTTTCATCTGACGATCGGGTTGTTCCCGGTTCTATTGCATCAGAGCCTTTAAGCAGCATGCTCATTCTTCCATACCACATGAACGCTTTAAAATAGTTCTTTAGTTTTTCTGACCTTGTATAGTGCCCTCTCGGAACATACTGGGAATAATCTTCAAGATAAATAAAAATAGGTGATTCTTCGAATCCTGAATGCTCATCTATTAATTTGAGTTCTTTTTCAACATCATCTATTACATATGACGGGACCTCAAAACTATACTTCTCAAGATCATCTTTGCTAAAATAAGCATCTGTGCATTCCCATTCGTTCTGGTTCGGGCAGAGCTGTTCAGGAACCGGTTTAAGTAGACTCAGACCGACTGAAAAGTATGCAACATTTCTTCTTGCTGCTTCTTTTACATCTGCATCACTGTTTTGGTAGGTCTTAATTGATTCATTCAACAGTTCTTCACTGATCTTCCAGATAGTATCATAGAACTCCCTTTCCTCGATCTGGCGCAGCGTTTCATCGAACTGGATGTGATAAAGATGCAGCAGCGAATCTGTTGTTATAAAGACCGGTACTTCTTCATCCTTCAATATATCATATGGCTGGATAATGTCATCTTCTACGGGATCAAATGGATTTTTTATCACAACAAATCCGTTCTTTTCCAGCAGGTCCAGAGCCTCGCTGCTAAGAGGGATACTATCAGAGAACGCATCATAGTTTGATATCTGATCTACTGATAGCGGTAATTGATATTGGGGAACCTGTACATTAATATTTAGTGGCTGTAATGAATAATATTTGATAAATTCGGTATTTTCTCCTGTGATACCAGATAGATCGATCAGTTCGGTCTCAAGCCGTCCCTGTTGTGTACTGTCAACTGGAGTAAGTTCCTGATCGACACAACCACTGATGATCAGTGAGAGAATAATGATTATTAACAATTTCCGTTTCATAACTTTAATTATGATAAGACTTTATTCATAAAGGTTTTTGTTTTTTGGGATAACTGATTATGAGGGGGCGAATAGTTACGTTTTTGTATATATGCCGAAGCCAAGCCGGGGGAAGTATTCATGCAATTTTTCCAGTGCGTTATTTGGGCGTGCTGCATGGACCCGCATGGGTTGAGGGTTTGTAAGGACGGACCTGTTTTTAATGGGGAGTTGCTTGTTGACCGGAGTTTGGGGAGTATAAGAGAGGGGCGAGTGAGGAAGTTTAGTTGAATTCAATGAACGTGGTGACCGCCGCAGGCGGCGCGTTCCTACGACACTTCCCCATTGAGAATAACTAAAATGGGTTGTTGAGCAGTCGATTTTGTATTTCTTGCCGTCAGCAGATGGCGACAAAATGTCGATAACTCAATTCCGCTTGATTCCAATTCACGTCTTTTGAGACCGTACCAGTAATGTGCAGGGATGCCGCAAATCATGCACAAATAATTATGAAATTTTCTTCAAAATATTCCGAAAGTTATATATCGAAGACAATCAAATTAGCTTATCAGGAGATATAGAATGAAAACCGCAGAACTAACCCCGACGTCTCAAAAAGTTGATAAGTTGATTAAGAGAATTGACGAAGGGGATATCAAAATACCTGCCTTTCAAAGAGGATACGTCTGGAAACAAAATCAGGTCATTGAATTGTTACAAAGTGTGGTAAATGAATATCCTATAGGGAGTGTATTACTTTGGAAGTCATCTAATAAACTTAGATCAACAAGAAATATTGCTGGATATAAAATTCCTGAAAGAGATGATGCATATCCTGTAAACTATGTCCTAGATGGGCAACAAAGATTAGCAAGTATTTATGGAGTATTTAGTCAGCTTGTTGAGCAAGAAGATGATACTAGTAATTATAATCCCAACTTAGATATTTTTGAAATTTATTACGATTTTGAAAAACAAGATTTTTTGTCAAAAGAAGAGTTAGTTTTTCATGATGTAAGTATTCATCTTCGAAAGTTGCTTAATGTTACAACTCTTATTTCTGCTCTTTCAAATCTTAAAGACGAATTTCATGAAGATGCGCAAAATTTGGCATCTCAATTCCTTAATTATGAAATCCCTGTAGTCACAATAGAGAACAGGGAGCGAGAAGATGTAGGAATAATCTTTGAAAGAATCAACAATACTGGGACAGGTCTCAGTACATTAGATTTAATGACGGCGTGGACATGGACTGAAGATTTTCACCTAGTTGATTCCTCTAATGCATTAATGGAAGAACTCGACGAAAAAGGTTTTGGAAATATAAAGCATAAAACGTTACTTCAAATTATTTCTGGTATAATACAACATTCAACAAAAACAAAGCAAATCCTTAATCTTACTGGTGAGCAAGTTAGAGATAATTGGACTTCTGTGGAAGAAGCAATTAAAAAAGCAATCGATTTCCTTTATACGGATTTGCAATGTGCTCATTTAGATTTCTTACCCTTCCATCAACAACTAATTTGCATATCAAAATTTTTCAATGAAATCGACAAACCTAACTCAGAACAGTTAAAGATATTACGTCAGTGGTTTTGGAAAACTTCTTTTTCAAAACGTTACTCAAGCGGGCAAACAAGTGCAAAAATGGATTCGGATATTGAGAATATAATCTCATTAAAAGAAGGCGATATGCATGCATTTGATGATTATAGATATGATGTTACAGTGCCTATGCTTAGATCAACAAAATTTTCGAAAGGGAATCCAATTACTAGGGCATTCTTACTTATGATGGCACAATTTGAACCAGTTGATTTAATTAAAAACCAAAAAATCGATTTTGGGCAGGCATTGTCACAGTATAATCGTAAAGAATATCATCACATCTTTCCAGAATCATTTTTAAAAGGTCGTGGCTTATCGAGAGATGAAATATTTTGTGTGGTCAATTTTTGTTTTTTGTCATCTGAATCAAACAAAAAAATCTCCAAAAAATCTCCATCAGATTATTTCAGTTCCATTGTTCCTCAAGAAGATTATAATTCTATTCTAGACCATAATATCATCCCAATTGATAGGAATATTTACAAATATGACAATTATGATTCTTTTTTAGAGAAACGGTCTAACTTGATAATCACCAAACTTGATGAATTGTGTAATTGAATATATCAAACTCTATAGCGCCGGATTCAGCGATTCCCGGCACGATGGCACTGCTCGGGTAGAGCAGAAACACCTCGATAAACAGATGTCAAGTCATTTGCTGCCGCTACATACAAATACCATCGGGTAAAACCTGTTGGCAGGTGAATCAATTGGAAAAAATAATCAAAGGACGAGCATGGTTATTTGGAGACGACATTGACACTGATGTCATAATCCCCGGAAAATATCTCAGGACAACCGACATGCAGGTATTCGGCGACCATGCAATGGAAGGTGTTGACCCTGACTTTTCGAAAAAGGTTCAAAAAGGCGATGTAATCGTCGCAAACAACAACTTCGGATGCGGTTCATCAAGAGAACAGGCACCCCTCGCATTGAAATATGCAGGCGTCTCCTGTGTTGTTGCAAAAACCTTTGGGCGCATCTTCTTTCGGAATGCAATAAATGTAGGTCTTCCGCTCATGGAAGCAGATGTAGAGTGCAACGAAGGCGACACTGTTAAGATCGATCTTCAACAGGG
>JAUWBW010000146.1 GCA_030609665.1 Methanosarcinaceae archaeon
GAGGGGAATGATACCTCGCTTTTGCGGGTGCTGGATGAGACAAAAACCCCAATGGGCAGCAGGTTGCTCCAGAAATGGCTGCTCAAGCCGCTCATCTCTGTGAAGGACATAGGCAGCAGACTTGATGCTGTTGAGGAAATGAAAACCAACACGATGCTTCGCTTTGACCTGCGGTCAAACCTTTCTTATGTCCGTGATATCGAGCGCCTCATCGGGCGTATCGTGTACGGGAACTCCAATGCCCGTGACCTTGTGGCTCTCAAAAGTTCTTTGGAGGTCGTGCCTACCATCATCGATTCCTTGAGCGATGGAATTGATTCGGAAATGCTGAACGATATCCGCAAGGGACTTGAGGATTTTATCGAACTCAATGACCTAACTGACCTTATCAAACGGGGGATCGTGGACGAGCCGCCGGTAACTGTCAGGGAAGGCGGGATGATAAAGTCGAAGTACAACGAAAAACTTGACGAACTTAAGGATATGACAAGAAACGGCAAGCAGTGGATTGCCGCATTCCAGCAAAAAGAGCGCGATCGGACAGGTATTAAATCACTGAAGGTTGGATACAACAGAGTGTTCGGATACTACATAGAGGTCACAAAATCCAATATAGCGCAGGCTCCTGATGATTATATCAGGAAACAGAGCCTTGCCAATGCCGAGCGGTTCTACACGCCCGAGCTCAAGGAACGTGAGGGGATGATCCTTTCGGCCGACGAGAAGATGGTGGCTCTTGAATACGAACTGCTCACCGAGATCAATTCCATTGTTGCGGCGCGTTCAAAAGAACTCCAGCAGACCGCTGCACTGGTGGGGGAACTTGATGTGATCGCAAACCTTGCCGAAGTGGCGGCAAATAATAATTACACGCGCCCGGGTATTGGAAACGACTGCAGGATACTTATCAGAGACGGAAGGCATGCTGTTGTGGAAAACTCGGTTCCGGGCGGTTTTGTTCCGAACGATACCGAGATGGATTGCACGGACAACCAGTTCATGCTGATAACCGGACCGAACATGGCAGGTAAATCCACATACATGCGCCAGATCGCACTCATTGTCATCATGGCGCAGGCAGGTTCCTTTGTCCCTGCATCCCATGCATCTATCGGGATCGCTGATAGGGTATTCACAAGGATCGGCGCCTTTGACGACCTTGCAAGCGGGCAGAGCACGTTCATGGTCGAGATGATAGAGCTTGCCAACATCCTGAACAATGCCACCCCACAAAGCCTTGTGCTCCTTGATGAGATCGGGCGCGGGACGAGTACCTATGACGGATACAGCATCGCAAAGGCGGTTGTGGAGTACATTCATAACAAAGGGCGGGTCGGGGTTCGGTCACTGTTCGCAACGCATTACCACCAGCTTACAGACCTTGCAAATTCCCTCAAGCGTGTCAAGAACTACCATATAGCAGTGAAAGAAAACGGACATGAACTTATATTCCTGCGGAAAATCATGCCGGGTGCTACCGACAGGAGTTACGGTATCCATGTGGCACGTCTTGCAGGAGTTCCGCACAAGGTTACGCAGAGGGCAAATGAGATATTGCATGATATTGAGAACGAGAGTGTTATGAGCGGTGCCCAAACCCAGAGTGGCGGAAGAAAAGCAAAAGGCAAGACCAACGCCAAATATACTCAATTGATATTGTTCGATTCAGACGATTCAAGAAATAGTGATAGCGAAAAAAGCCATCCTGTATTGGATGAACTGAAACGTATGGATGTCAATGGAATGACGCCGCTGGATGCATTGAACGCACTCAATGAACTTAAGAAAAAAGCAGGAAACAATTAGGGGATGAGTAGCATGAAAGATGATACAAAAAATGAGATATGCATCCTCGATGAAGCCACAATAAACAAGATTGCTGCGGGTGAGGTGATCGAGCGCCCGGCATCTGTGATCAAGGAACTCATTGACAATGCAATCGATGCCGGTGCCACTGATGTTCGAGTGGAAACTGACTGGTGCTTATCAATAGCGATAAGCGTTTCGGACAATGGAAATGGCATGAGTAAAAGCAATGCCACCATTGCGTTTTTGAAACATGCCACAAGCAAGATTCGGACTGCTGATGACCTTTTTGCAATCTCAACAATGGGATTTCGAGGGGAAGCGCTCTCATCCATTGCAGCGATATCAAGACTTACAATTGCCACACGGCAAAGTGATGATACATCAGGCACGAAAGTGATAGTTGAGGGCGGCGATCTAAAAAGCGTTTCTGATATCGGAACCGCAGTTGGAACCCGTATTACTGTGGAAGACCTATTCTACAATACGCCTGCACGAAAAAAGTATCTAAAAAGCGACCGCACGGAACTTGCACATGTCACGGATGTTGTCACAAGATATGCACTTGGGAACACGAATATCTCCTTCACGTTGATAAATGACGGCAAGACGATACTCCGCGCGCCTGCTTCGGATGGGCTTTTTGACCGTATCATACACGTTCTTGGTAGTGATGTGGCAAAAGCCATGATCCCTGTTTCGTTCGAGTCTGAATTGGCAAAGGTGTCAGGTTTTGTATCACAACCCGAACTTACCAGAAGCGGAAACGACCTCCAATCGTTCTTTGTGAATGGCAGGAGTGTTAATTCAAAGGCGATCAGCAATGCCCTGCGACTTGGGTTTTACACACTTATCCCAAAAGGGCGTTATCCTGCCGCCGTGCTGAACGTGTCAATTGATCCAAAGGATGTGGATGTTAATGTCCATCCTGCCAAGACCGAGGTACGGTTTGGGTATGAAAAAGAGGTAATGGATGCGATCACAAAAGCAGTTGAGGATGCACATAAACAAACACAGGTCATTCCAAAAGCTGATGATATAGATCAGACAGTACAATCATTATTAGACAATAGTGAGCCCACAGTTAAACCGAGTGTGGAAAACACGTTGCGGGAGAGTACCACACCCTACAATACATCGACAAAAGATACCGAACGCCGTCTTAAGCGGACGGAGAGAGATCTTCTGGCAACGGGTGTGGATAGTATAGATACCACTCCAATAGAGGATATCAAAATTTTGGGGCAGATCGATGACCTGTATATCGTTGCACAATCCAGAGACGGACTTTTGCTTATCGACCAACATGCTGCCCATGAGCGAATATTGTACGACCAGATAAAAGACAGCAAGACATCAGGATGGCAGGAGTTGATTACCCCACTTACCATCGAACTGAACGCAAAGGAGAGGATCTTGCTGGAAGAATATATCCCATACCTTGAGGAGTTTGGTTTCGCGATATCGGAATTCGGGACCAATACCTATGTGATCACTGCAATCCCCAACATATTCGGCAAACTGGAAGACCCGGATATTGTGCATGACATCATATCCGATATCCTGTCAACCGGCAGGATTCGGAATGAGACTGGGATCTATGAACACGTATCAAAAAGCATGGCATGCCGAGGTGCCATCAAGGCAGGTGCAGCGTGCAGTTTTGAGCAGATGAAAAACCTGATCGCTCAGTTGATGCGTACCGAAAATCCAAAGACATGCCCGCATGGGAGGCCTACCATGGTCTCGTTTTCGAAAAAGGAACTTGACAAGTTGTTCGGACGGACTTGATTATAAATCACAACCATTTTAAACAGGTTATAGCATCCTGATAATGCATGAATGATAATGGAGTTTCGGAAAAAGAGATATTCGCTTTTTTAGATGAAACAAAAGCACGCGACACCACATACGAGCGTGTCTTGAGTGCTATGTGCACACATCCGCATAAGATTGCGGTCAAGGCTCACATGCAATTCATTGAATCAAATCTTGGTGATTTTGGATTATTTCCGGGCACACATGATCTTGAACTTGAAGTAATGCGAATGATGGGGGACCTTATGAACGGTCCGTCCGTACATGGATATGTCACCACAGGCGGAACGGAATCCAATATCCAGGCACTTCGCGCCATGCGCAATATATGTAATATCAGAAATCCAAATGTGATCATTCCCGAATCTGCTCATTTTTCATTCGACAAGATCGCCGATATGCTGGAAATTGAGATCCGAAAGGCTGCACTTGATTCCGAGTTCAAGGTTAACATGGATTCCATGAAAAGCCTTGTTGATGAACACACCATCGGACTTGTCGGGATAGCGGGTTCAACCGAGTTCGGACAGATCGACCCGATAAAGGAGATGTCGGAACTTGCGGTCGAAAAAGGCATATTCCTTCATGTAGATGCCGCTTTTGGCGGTTTTGTTATCCCGTTTTTAAAAAATCCGCCGGCATTTGATTTTGCACTTGAAGGTGTTACATCCATTGGGATAGACCCTCACAAAATGGGGCTTAGCACCATCCCCTCAGGCGGGTTGTTGTTCAGGGACCTAAAACACCTCCACCATCTCCAGACCCATACACCATATCTTACTGTCGATACCCAGTATTCCCTTACAGGAACCAGAAGCGGTGCCACGGTTGCCGGAACATATGCTGTCATGAAACATCTTGGAAATGATGGATACCGGCGTATTGTTGACCAGTGCATGGAACTTACGGACATGGTTGTAGCAGGAGCGAGAGAGATCGGTATTGAACCACTGATCGAACCTGTTATGAACGTGGTGGCTCTTGATGTTCCTGATGCCGATCTGGTGAGAAAACGACTTCGCGAGGAGTTCGGATGGCAGGTCTCCATCACACGAACACCACGTGCCCTGCGGCTGGTCTTGATGCCGCACTTGACAACTGAAAATATAGAACTGTTTTTGCACGACCTGAAGTTCGTATGCAATCTTTGAGATATAAAATTGTATCCAATTGTGCCACGAGGGGGGATGAATTGATGGCACCTTGCCTTGAAACTTGTAAAGGCGTGTACACATCAATTCCGTGACTGATACTAACTACGCGTCAGTGGTATATATTCGTGAGCCAAGCGGGGTGAAAGTATTCGAACCTTTCAGTGTTTGCATCTGTCAACATAACCCACTCGTTGAGATAAGGCTAAATATCATTATATCAACAATTAATCATGAAAATTTCATTCCAGATCGGAAAAATAATGGGGATACCGATTAAACTCCATATCACATTTTTGTTGATATTGCCATTGTTTGTATATATATTTGCAATCAATCCGGCACCGTATGG